>JAKACR010000200.1 GCA_021821225.1 Bacillota bacterium
TAAGAGGTAGTTCAAAAAGGGGGCAGAACTCCCCGGCGCATTGCCGCGTCATCGCCAGAAATGCTCCCTCACGTACCCAACAACGTACGCTCGGTCCGCATGTCTGGCTGCTTCCCAGGGGACATGGGATCAAGTCCGCACAGCAGGCGCCATGATTTCGTCTATCGTGTTTGAGGCTACATTCAAACACGATAGACACCAACGTTCGACTGCCGAAATTTGGGTGATCCCATGTCCCATTGCACTGCGCGGGTCTTACCTGCCCTCTTTTTGAACAGGCTCTTTAAGGAATCGGCTATTTTTCCTCATCGACGACATTGTAGTCCGCATCGACCGTATTGTCGCCCGCCGCCGTGCCCGTTGCGTTTGCTTCGCCCGCATTTTGCTGCGCCGCCTGCTCGTAAAGTTTTACCGACAGGGCCTGCACCGCGGAATTCAACTCGTCATACGCTGTGCGGATCGCCTCGCTGTCCTCACCCGCAAGCGCAGCCTGCAGCTTGGCCTTCGCACTCTCCGCCTTGTCCTTTTCTTCCGCCGACGCTTTGTCGCCCAGATCCTTGATCGTCTTGTCGGTCTGGTACACCAGAGAATCCGCCTGATTGCGCAATTCCGTCTCCTCGCGGCGCTTGCGGTCGGTTTCGGCGTTCAATTCCGCCTCTTTCACCATACGTTCCACTTCGTCTTTCGACAATCCGCCGGACGACGTGATCGTGATGCGCTGCGACTTCCCGGTGCCGAGGTCTTTGGCCGAGACATTGACAATGCCGTTGGCGTCGATGTCAAACGCCACCTCGATCTGCGGAATACCGCGCGGCGCCGGAGGAATATCCGACAGCGTGAAGCGCCCCAGCGTCTTGTTGTCTCGCGCAAATTCCCGTTCGCCCTGCAAAACGTGGATTTCTACCGTCGTCTGGCTGTCGGCCGCCGTCGAGAACACCTGTTTTTTCGATGTGGGAATCGTGGTGTTGCGGTCAATAAGACGGGTCATCACACCGCCGAGCGTTTCGATTCCGAGCGAGAGCGGCGTCACGTCGAGCAGTACCACGCCGGTGACGTCGCCGGTCAGCACGCCAGCCTGGATCGCGGCGCCCAGCGCCACGACCTCGTCCGGATTCACGCCTTTGGAAGGTTCCTTGCCCGTCAGCCGCTTGATCGCATCGACGACAGCGGGAATCCGGGTGGAACCGCCGACAAGAATCACCTTGTCGATCTCATTGACCGACAGCCCCGCATCCTTCAGGGCCTGGCGCGTCGGTCCCATGGTCGCTTCCACAAGATCCGCGGTCAACTCGTCGAACTTCGCCCGCGTCAATGACATCTCCAGGTGTTTCGGCCCGGTCGCGTCGGCCGAGATGAACGGCAGTGAGATGGCCGTCTGCATGACGCCCGACAATTCCTTTTTCGCCTTTTCCGCCGCGTCTTTCAGGCGCTGCATGGCCATGCGGTCATTGCGCAGGTCGACGCCGTACTCTTTTTTGAAATTGTCCGCCATCCAGTTGATAACGCGATCGTCAAAATCGTCGCCACCAAGCCGGTTATTCCCGCTCGTCGCCTTGACCTCGAACACCCCGTCGCCCAGTTCCAGAATGGAGACATCGAACGTGCCGCCGCCGAGGTCGTACACGAGGATGGTGTGGTCTCCCGACTTGTCAAGGCCGTAGGCCAGAGCCGCCGCTGTCGGTTCGTTGACGATGCGCAGGACATCCAGCCCCGCGATCTTTCCGGCGTCTTTGGTCGCCTGACGCTGGCTGTCATTAAAGTATGCGGGCACTGTGATGACCGCCTGCGTCACCGTCTCACCAAGGTAACCTTCTGCATCCGCCTTGAGCTTTTGCAGAATCATGGCGGAAATCTCCGGCGGTGTATAACGCTTGTCGTCGACCGTCACCTGGTGTGACGTTCCCATGTGCCGTTTGATCGATATCACCGTGCGGTCCGGATTGGTGACCGCCTGCCGCTTTGCCACATCTCCGACGAGCCGTTCGCCGTTTTTGGCGAAACCGACAACAGACGGCGTCGTACGGTTGCCCTCCGCATTCGGAATGACGACTGCCTCGCCGCCCTCCATCACGGCCACGCAAGAGTTTGTGGTTCCCAGATCAATCCCGATTACCTTTGGCATGACATTACCCTCTCCTTAACTATTGACTGATTTTTACCATGGCGGGCCGCAGCACGCGCTCATGCAGGGTATAGCCGGAACGCAGCACCTGAACCACTGTGCCGGGCTGTGTTCCTTCCACAGGTTCCGACAGCACGGCTTCGTGCCGCTTGGGATCAAACGCCTCGCCATCCGGGTTCATCACCTGCACGCCGGACTTCCCGAGAATGTCGAGCAACTGTTTGTACACCATGTCGATCCCTTTCGCCAGCGCGCCGCCGTCCGCGTCCGCATCGGCCGCCTGCAGGGCGAGCGCGAAGTGGTCGAGCACCGGAAGCAGTTCGCCGATCAACTTTGCGTTGGCATAGGAGACCAGCTCGTCTTTCTCCTGTCGCGTACGCTTGCGATAGTTGTCAAAATCCGCCTGCGCGCGCAGCAAGCGATTCTGCAGTTCATCCACCTGTCCGCGCAAAACGGCGAGTTCAGCCTCCGGCTCCGGGACGGCCGATCCTTCGCCGAGTTCATCGGAGCCCGTCCCTCCACCGGTTTCATCGGCGCTCTTCTCGTCCTCACGGCGGTCGTTCTCCATTCCGTCCCCCTGCCCAGCCTGCCGCTTTGCCAGGGGATCCTCCCGTTGCCGGTCCTGCGCCCGCAACTCCTCTTTTTCTATTCTGTCTTCTTTTGTCTCATCCATTGCCGGTTCGTCCCATCGATCCTTCACTGCGCTACCTCCATCACTGTGTCAACGGTAAAAGCGCGAAAATACGTCCGTCATGCTGTCGGACAAAGCTTTCATCAACCGCATCACGCGCGCGTACTCCATGCGCGTGGGACCGATCACGCCGATCACGCCAATCGGCACGTCGCCAACCGCGTACGACGCCGTGATCAACGAGCAATCCTGCAGCATTCCCGCACTGTTTTCCCCGCCGATTCTCACCTTCACGCGGATGCCCGACAGGCGGTCCGCGCCTTTTTCCTCGCCGCGCAACGCCTCCGCGACATGATAGGGCTGCTCCAGCCAGGACAGCACCGCGCGCACTTTCTGCAGATCGCGAAATTCCGGTTGCTCCAGCATGTTGGTCGCGCCGCCCAGGTACACCCTGTCATCGCGCTCGCTCGCCAGGGCGGGGAGAATCCGGTCCAGAAGCTTCATGGTCTCCTCGTAATCCTCCACGTGGCGCGCAACTTCTTTCGTGATCTCCTGCAGAACGCGGGACCTTATGCGGTACATCGGCGTTCCGACCAGACGGTGATTCAGAATGGAAAACAGGCGTTCCACATCTCTCGGCGAGATGCCTTCCGGCAAGGTCACCGTTTTGTTCTGGACAGCCCCCGCCGACGTCACGATGAGCACGACGGCCGACCGTTCGTTCAGCAGGATGATCTCAAGTTTCTTCAACGTCGTATCGTACACCTGCGGTCCGATCACAACACCGGTATAGCGCGTCAGTTCCGAGATCATCACGGCCGTCTCGTGAGCGACGCGCTCCATCTCCACCATGCGTTCGGAGAACAGGGAACGGATGCTCAACACATCGTCCGAAGAAAGCACAACCGCATCGGACAGCAGATGGTCCACATAATATCGGTAGCCCTGCTGTGACGGAACCCGTCCCGCCGATGTGTGCGGCTGTTCGAGATATCCCAGTTCCTCCAGGTCGGCCATCTCGTTACGGATGGTGGCCGCGCTGACATCCATGGCCATCTGCTTGGACAATGTGCGCGATCCGACAGGTTCCGCAGAACGGATGTAGTCATCCACGATCATGCGCAGAATTCTCATCTGCCGTTCTGTCAACATCGCCATCCCCGCTTTCAGATCGGGCTGCCCTTTGTTGTTAGCACTCTTGTGTGCCGAGTGCTAAAAGTTCACTCAAAATGTATCAGACAACACTCGGGAATGTCAACTCCCGGCCGCGGGAAATGCTGTTCGCCGAGGCCGCCTATCCTGCAGTCAGCGCCCCTACGAATTCCGCGAACACCTCGTTGGCCACCGTGTAACGCGCAGGAGGAATCCACACCCGCCGTCCGTCGTCCATCAGCAGACCACGCTCTTCCAACCGCTCGATAATTGCGCCAAAAATCGTGTGCATCGCCGTTCCATGCCGCACGCGAAACCGTGTTTGGGTAACTCCCTGCGCAAGCCGCAGGCCGAGCATCATCGTATCTTCCATCGCTTCCGCCTCCGGCACGGCGACCACTTCCTCCACCGGGCGGACCCCTTCGGCAAGCCGGTTCGCATACGCCGGGAGCGGCCTGACGTTGCGGTAGCGTTCCCCATTGACATAGCCATGCGCCCCGGCGCCGGCGGCGAGATAGAAATCATTGCGCCAGTACGCGAGGTTATGCCGCGCCTCATCGCCCCGCGCGGCGAAATTGCTGATCTCGTACTGCAGCAGGCCGGCCTCCCCCAATCGCGCCCGCACCATTTCATACATGTCCGCCTCCGCGTCCTCCGAAGGAAAGCGCAACCAACCGCGCCGATCCCACTGCGCGAAGGGCGTATGCTCCTCAATTTTGAGTGAATACGCCGAGATGTGCCGCACGCCGGCGCCGATCGCGCACTCCAGCGCATCCGCCACATCATCCTGCGTCTGGTCGGGCAGTCCGAGCATGAGATCGATGTTGATCCGCGCAAAACCCGCCGCGCTGGCAAGTTCAATGCTGCGCAGCGCATCCGCCGCCGTGTGCAGGCGCCCGATGGCCTGCAGCAACATGTCGTTCAGCGTCTGGACACCAAAACTGATCCGGTTGACACCGTGCAAGCGCAACTCGCGCAACAACTCACTCCCGACGGTTCCCGGATTCGCCTCCACCGTCCATTCTGCAGTCGCGGACAATGTGAACAATTCATGAATGCGGCGGGCGACAAGGCGCCATTCATCAACCGACAGCATGGTCGGGGTGCCACCGCCAAAAAAGACGGTATCCAGCACAGGCCGGCTGTGCGTTCCGAAGTATTCGTCGCGCACGAGCGTCAGTTCGCGGTTCAACTGTTCCACGTAGTCCCGGCGGACGGACGGCGGCGTCACGTAAGAATTGAAATCGCAGTAAAAGCATTTGCTCGCGCAAAAGGGAATATGAATATAGAGTGAACGCGGCTCCGGCCGCCCGTCAGTCAATGCGCAACACCGCCATGAACGCTTCCTGCGGCACCTCGACATTGCCCACCTGCTTCATGCGGCGCTTCCCCTCCTTTTGCTTCTCAAGCAGCTTCCGTTTCCGGGAGATATCGCCGCCGTAACACTTTGCGAGCACATTCTTGCGCATGGCGCGAATCGTTTCCCTGGCAATGACCTTATGGCCGATGGCCGCCTGCACAGGCACCTCAAACATCTGCCGCGGAATGAGCTCCTTCAATTTCTCGCACAGCGCCTTGCCCCGCGCGTATGCCTTGTCCCTGTGGACAATGAACGACAGTGCGTCCACAACCTCTCCGTTTAGCAGGACATCCAGTTTGACCAGATCGGACGGGC
>JAKACR010000201.1 GCA_021821225.1 Bacillota bacterium
GGTCCGCGCACCGAACACAAAACGCTGCCGCTGGTGCAACTGCCCACCCAGCAACTGGATGGTCATGGACGGGTGCCGCGCAAGGATGCCAGCGATGTCGATCGAATTGGTCACGACGACATGATTCGCGGTCCGGATGCACTCGGCAGCCGCCTGGGCCGTGGTGGACGCGTTCAGGAAGAGGTGGTCGCCATCCCTGACGAGTTGGGCCGCCGCCAATCCGATCGCCCGTTTGTCGTCCGTGCCCATGCGCGCGCGCTCGTCGTAAAACCCCACTTCCTTCATCAATGTGGAGGGTATCGCGCCGCCGTGCGTCCGCACGATCATCTTTTGCTCTTCCAACTTCACCAGATCGCGGCGCGCCGTGTCGCGCGAGACGCCGAACCGGTCGCAGATCTCCTCGACGCGGATGCGTTTGTGCCTGTGAATATGTTTGAGAATCGAATCCAGGCGTTCTTCCTGGTACATGCCTGCCCCCTGTTTGCGCTTTTTTTGCGTAATTTACTTAAGCATATTGTAGTTTATATGCGCATTTTGCGCAATAGAATCAATCCTTCCTCACAGGCCCGTCGAAATCACGAAGTTGAAAATCAATATTCTGCAATCCGTTATAATAATTACTAATACTAGGCAAAAATTTTAAGACGCAATACTCAGGATCTGTCGCGCCCTGCGGATAGTAAGCTTCCCAGCCGACACGCCATAGCCGGCGTCTAGACTCGGGATCGGATACGATCTCGATATCACCGACCAGCAGCAGGCCGGCAATGCGCTGCGGGTCGTAGAAATACACGCAGGCGCGCGGATCCCGTTTGAATTGCCCGACTCTCCTCGAAGATGTGTTGGTACTGAGCCAAACGCTGAAATGACTGTCCGACTCAACCTTGAACATCGCCTTAATGTTCGGATATCCGGCTTCGCCGAGGGATCCCACCATGGCGATTTCTGATTTATCCACCAATGCAAGCGCATGGGCTCTGCCCTCCATCTCGCTCATCGGGGGACGTGGGTTTGCGACGATCTTTTGCGCAGATCGTATCGCCCGTTCGATGACGCTTTCAGTCTCCATGACCATCTCTCTTTTCCCTGTTTGACATCTCCATCATTCATGGTCACTCTCAAATCGTCCAAGCGTTTCGAAAATGCGTCTCAGGTTTTCTTCAAACTGGTTTATCTCGCTTTCGCTGAATCCTCTGTAATAGAGGTTGATCATATCGAGCGAGACACCTTCATAGGACGCCTTCATTTTTTTGTTCTCTTCTGTCAGTTGGATCAACGTCATACGCCGGTCCTTGTTTGGAAATGTCCGGATGATATGCCCGGTCTCTTCAAGCTTGTCCAACATGCGAGTCAGAGTGGATTCCCCAATCGCTGTCCGTTTGGCCAGTTCCTTTATCGGAATGCTGCCTTTTTGCCACAGGGCAAACAGAATTCTCCCCTGTGCCGGATTGATGTCGGTGATCCTGCACTTCTTGAGTTTCCTGGAAAAATGCGCCCTGATAATTGGTGGATCTTTGCTATCAAAAATCCACCTTGACGTAGTTCTCTCCTGTGCCTCCCCCTTCTAAAAAAATGATGACGACGGACCATGCCGTAAAATGGAAAAAATAAAATTGTATATAAAATAATTGTATTCAGACCTAATGTCAAGACAGAATTTTGCTTGAAACAAGACCTTGCTTGATATTCGTCATGTACACCTGATTGCGACACTCCGTTGCCGCTCCAAGATACATTCAGCACGCTTACATCTGCTCAAACGGAAATTTGGGACAGTGTCTGAGATGAGGCAACAACGATGACCATAGTCATTGACTTCGGTCATTATTCCTGGTACGATGTTGTCGTGAAGATGGACTGAATTCACCCCAACCATGCGCGACAGAATGACGGGAGACCGCGAAAGGAGCGCCGGAATGACCAGAAAAGAACAGCGCGAAAAAACGAAGAGGCACCTCTTTGACACGGCACTGCGCCTGTTTCGGGAACGCGGTTCGGCGCAAACATCTGTGGACGATATTGTGCGTATGGCAGGAGTGGCAAAAGGGACTTTCTTCGTTCACTTCCCTGCGAAAGACGCCGTGTTTCAAGCCTATGTGGACATGGTGACGGATGATTTGCGCCCCAGTGTAACCGAATGGCTCACCATGGCGCCGATCGACGCTTTGGAGGATATCTCTCGCCGATTGACAGAGCAGGCTGAGGCGGACCGGCGGTTTATTGGAGACGTCATCCGCGCCGAACTATTTGGCGAACCTCTGGACGACAGTCGTCCTTCTGCGTTACAGGAGATCCTGTTGCCCATCATTCGGAGGCTTCGAGAGAATGGAGGTGTGCATCCTGACATTTCGGACGACGCTGCGGCGCAGCACCTGCTGTCATGTCAGTTCATGTATCTTGCGTGGGCGTGGCGGCGTGGCGATCCTTTTGAAGGGGCGATGATCCTTGCCCTGCGGCTTGGTCTTCAAGGACTGCGACCTCAAACCGTGTAGTCGTCAACGCAGCGCAATTTTGTGTAAAGAGAATCTCACTAAGTCAGGAGGATATCTATGGCGAGCAAACGGACTCAAACGGCTGTTCTCCTGGCCACCTTTTTAGCAGCCTTGGATGGCACGGTTGTTGCTACTGCAGGACCTGTCATAGCGCGCGATCTGTCTGGATTGAACTTTTATCCCTGGATGCTGGCCAGCTTTATGGCTGCAACAGCAGTCGCAACACCTGTGTTTGGGAAACTCGCCGACCGTTTTCCGCCATCGCGCTTATATACGGTGGTTCTCGGCGTTTTCGCGGTGGGATCACTCGGCTGCGCAGCGGCGGAGAGCATTGGCGTGTTGATCGGATTTCGGATCTTTCAAGGCATCGGCGCGGGCGGAATCTTTACTGTAGGCCTTATCGTGATCGGTCGGGCATTTACGGGTCCCGAGAGGGCGAAGGCGCTCGGGACGCAGAGCGCAATGTGGGGAATCGCAGCCGTGCTCGGACCGGTAGTCGGCGGCCTGTTTGCGCAAACGGGGTTATGGCGACTGATGTTTCTGGTGAACATCCCTTTGATCTTGATCGCAATGAGTTTGGTCCGTTCGTCGGGAAATATAAACAAAGGGAACGAATTCAGGAAGGATTCGACATCAAAACCCTTTGACTTTAGGGGCACCCTCTGGCTGAGTCTCCTTGTGTCCACATGGCTCATGACACCGACGGTTTTTGGCGCAGGTCTGGATTGGCTGGCACTGTTGGCGATCGTCGCGGGAGGAATCAGCGGTGTTCTCTTCTGGAAAACAGAGAGTCTCGCAAGCGATCCCCTGTTGCCGCTTCTCAAGTTCCGAAAATCGGCAACCTTGCGCCTTTTGGTCGCGGGAGCCATTTCCAGCGCGGTTCTCTATGCGACTGTAACGATGATCTCCTTGTTAACACAGAGCGCGATGAATTTTTCTCCTGCCGTGTCCGGACTGATCCTGCTACCCATTCCCGCCGGATGGGCGGTCGGCAGCATGGCGGCTGGCCGACGATCTGCGAGAATAGGGGGACGCCCTATGGCGAGCATCGGACTTGCCTTGATGATTTTGGGACTGTTGGCGTGTTCCGGGCAGAGCGCGCGCGCATGGCAAATCATTGACTTGGCGGCGGGTGGGGGACTGCTCGGATTTGGCACTGGACACTTCATTATCGGAGCACTCTGGGAGGTGCAAACGATGGCTTCGGAGAGCGAGATCGGCGTTGATACAGCTCTATTCAACTTTGCGCGCAATGTCGGCAACGCGTTAGGTCCCGCCATCTTCGGGGGACTGACGTTATGGATGGACCATGGACTGATCGGTATTCAACCAAGCGATGGACTTCAGACTGTGCCGATATCTGGGCTATTGACGCAGTCGATCCATGTGACGGTGTGGATTTTAGTAGCCGTACTGGCTGTCCTCATCCCCATTGTGGCTGAATTTGGTCCGCGCAAATCTCCCGCCGAAACACTCAGATAATCTGTAGAACGAAAGAGCGATCGGACGGCGCTTTTCATGCGCAAATTAGGATAGAATGGCCGTAGGCTGAGAATCGGGTTCAAGAAGAGCAAATCGACATCCATCCGCAAGATGATTCCGGGGAGATGCCCATGCGAACAAAACACAGCCTGGCCGCATTGCTCGGCCAGTTTCAGACCGACGAGCGGGTGCGCCGGAACATCACCCACTGGCAGGCCATCCCGCCACGCCAACCGAGGTTCGCCCCGTTCCCGCCCGACCTCGACGGCCGCCTCCGGCAGGCTCTCGCGAAACGCGGCATCACGAGTCTGTACACACACCAGGCGGCGTCCTTCCGTCTGGCGCGCGATGGCCGGAACATTGTCGCCGTGACGCCCACCGCTTCCGGCAAGAGCATGTGCTACCATCTTCCGATCCTTCAGTCGCTATCCGAAGACGCACAGATGCGCGCGCTCTACCTCTTTCCGACAAAAGCCCTGGCGCAGGACCAGCGGACGGAGTTGCACAACCTGGTACGCCAGGCCGGGCTGTCTGTCAAGGCGGAGACGTACGACGGCGACACGGCGGCAAACATTCGCCGGCTGGTGCGGCAGGCGGGCAACATTGTCATCACAAACCCGGACATGCTGCACTCGGCCATCCTTCCCCACCACACGAAGTGGGTGTCGTTTTTCGAGCACCTGCAGTACGTGGTGATCGACGAACTGCATACCTACCGCGGTGTGTTCGGCAGCCACGTGGCCAATGTAATCCGCCGCCTGAAGCGGATCTGCGCGTTCTACGACAGCCGGCCACAGTTCATCTGCACGTCCGCCACGATCGCCAACCCGCGTGAACTGGCGCAAAAGCTCGTCGAAGAACCTGTCGAACTGGTCGACGACAACGGTGCCCCGGCAGGAACCAAGCACTTCGTGTTCTACAATCCGCCGCTTGTCAATGCGGAACTGAACATCCGCCGCAGCGCCACGCTCACGGCGCGCGACATCGCAGCGCTTTTCCTGGGAAACGGCATCCAGACCATTCTATTCGCGCGCAGCAGGGTGCGCGTGGAGATCCTGCTGACCTATCTGCAGGAGCGGATCAGACGCCGGCTCGGACCGAAGGTCATCCGCGGCTACCGGGGAGGGTACCTTCCCTCGGAGCGGCGCGAAATCGAACAGGGGTTGCGCAGCGGCGACATCATGGGCGTCGTCAGCACCAACGCGCTGGAACTCGGGGTGGACATCGGGCAGTTGCAGGTCTGCGTGATGACGGGCTATGCGGGATCCGTCGCAAGCACTTGGCAACAGGCCGGACGGGCGGGAAGGCGGCAGGGCGAGTCCGTGGTCGTGCTCGTCGGAACATCCACGCCGCTTGACCAGTACCTCATGCATCATCCCGAGTATCTGTTCGAGCGCAGTCCGGAAACCGCCCGGATCAATCCGGACAACCTCATCATTCTCGTCGATCATCTGAAGTGTGCGGCCTATGAACTGCCGTTTGCGGAAGGAGACCGCTTTGGCGCAGCCGAGATTGGGGAGATTCTCGAATTTCTGACAGAGGAACAGATTCTGCATCACGCGCGGGGCA
>JAKACR010000202.1 GCA_021821225.1 Bacillota bacterium
GAGCTCACCGGTTGCGCATGCATGTACATCGTATACAGGCGGAAAATGCATGTGAACACACTTGTGCTGCCGCCGCAGACAGGTTTTCCGGAACCGTGGCGCGCAACCGTCCGCTCGATGCTGCAACTCGCCGTGCCCGTCACACTCAGTCGATTGATCGGTTCCGTCGCGTACGCCGCAGAACCGATCCTCGTCACCCGGTCCCTGCTCTCGGCCGGAGTCGCCGCAGGCGCCGCCACGCGCCTGTACGGCGAGTACAGCGGTATGGCCATCCCACTTCTGATTTTTCCGACGGTTTTCACTTGGTCGCTCGCCGTGCAACTGGTTCCCTCTGTCTCCGAGGCTCTGGCCGCCGGCCGCTCGCGCGCCGTGGAACGAAGGCTCAGCCAATCGTTTCGCGCCACCGCGCTCATCGGCTTTCCCGCTTCGCTCATTCTGCTTCAGTTTGCAACGCCGCTGTGCCAGGCCATCTACAACCAGCCCCAGGTGGGTCCACTGCTTTCCGCCATGGCGCCAGCCGGCTTCCTGCTCTATCTGCAGGCGCCGCTGTCCGGCATTTTGCAAGGAGTGAACCGCGCCGGAATCGCCATGCGCAACTCGCTGATCGGTTCCGGCGTCAAACTCCTTATCATCTATCTGCTCACTTCCAGACCTCACATTGGCATTATGGGCGTGGCATACGCACTCACCGCCGCCGTTGTGCTCACCACCTTACTGCACATCGGTTCCATCCACCGTCTGGTCGGATTCTACGTTGATATTGCGGATACAGGCAAAATCGCGCTGTGCACCATTATGATGAGCATCTACATGGTGATTGCGTGGCCACCCCTGCATGCCGCCATGCGCCTGTCGCTGGCGCTGTTGTGCGTCATTCTCTCGGCGTTGCTGGTCTACACCGTGCTGCTGCTCATCACGCGCACGATCACCTCGCACAATCTCACGCGCGTTCCACTTATCGGCGACGGTCTGGCCCGCATGGTCCGAGCGCTCCCATTTACGCGATGAGCGGCGCAAACGGCATGAAATTTATGATACTCTATGAAAATCACAGATAGACGCGACGTCCCCTATAATCGACAGCCCAAACATAGGGAGGTTGAAGCAGTATCGCAATAACCTGTATTTATTTTATCCTAATATGTAAACGTCGGAGCGGACACCACCGGGCACCGGGCATCGTCGCTACCGTGTCGCCGGGTTACAAGACTCCGCGACAGGAGTGGAATCGGAATGAAAACGACGTTCTAAGGCGTATTGCTTGAAGTTGACGAAAAGACCACCCAAGGCTTGGACGCCTGATGCGGAAATACGGATTCATGGTGCGTTACCGTCGGGTTTAGCATCAGACTCGCCGCTGATCTTATCCTCGTCGCTGACCTTATCGCCACGGCCCTCTCGATCCACCCTGTCCACGTACAGCCGTTCGCCGTCCCACCCCGCGTAAAACACCGCCCGTTCCGACGCAAAGCCAGCAGCCTCAAGCTGATTGTGCAGCCATTGCGCCGTCTTCCCAATCGTGCGCAGCTTGTCTTCATCAATCCGTCCGTCTACAATGAGCGACGTTGTCATAGCCGTTTTCTTCGGCGCAAGACCGATATCCTCCGGCGTGAGCGCGCGCTTGTGCGCCTTGGGAAAAACGGACAGCTTGCCGGACGTCTCCAGAATGGCGAACTCGACGTCCGCCACAGTTCCGATGTCCTTCTCGCGCAATTGGAGCAACAAGTCGTCGATATTGTAGCGCGTGCGCCGCATTTCGCGATCATTGATTCGCCCGTTGGCGACAAGCACACTGGGTCGGCCCTCGAACAGGGTGCGAATCCGCGGACTGCGCATGGAAGCGTACGCCACAAGAATCTGCAGTAGGACGAGCACGGAGACAATAAGCGCCCCGTGCCACAGCGGCAGTTTCAAATCCTGTAAATTGACCGCCGACACCTCTGCGATCATGATGGATACGACGAGATCGAAAATCGACAGTTTGCCGATTTCCCGCTTGCCCATGATACGCAGCGATATAAGGACGAAAAAATAGGTGCCAAAGATCCGGATCAGCAACTCACCAAATGGGCCGAACATCATGAATTTCATCCCGTCCCCGCTTTGACCGTGTGGGACTTAGTATGAGGAGGAAGGACGTTGAGAATTCGCGGTAAGCATAAAGTTCCCGGTCTGCTGGAACAGGCGGGTGGCCTGATGATCGATCGGGCCTCCTGGCGATGGCTGGCAAACCGCGACCGCGACTGCTGCTTCATGGAGGTCGGATGCGGGCGCGGCGCCTTTGTCTGCACATTGGCCGCCCAAAATCCCGCGGACTGGTTTGTCGCGGTGGACAAGTACACACCGATTGTCGCGCGCGCGGCGGCGATGGCGGCGCAACGGAAATTGACCAATGTCCGGTTTTTTGACGGCGATATGGAACAATTGCAGGAGATTGTGCCGGCCGGATCGCTTGACGGAATTTATCTTAATTTTTCTGATCCGTGGCCGCGACGGCGAAACGAGCGAAAGCGCCTGACGCACGAAAGACTGCTTGCCTTCTATCAGAACTGGCTGAAACAGGACGGCTTCCTGGAGCTTAAAACGGATAATGAAGTGTTTTTCGATTGGAGTCTGCGCCAACTGGAACGCGCGGGCTGGCGCGTGGCGCGCGAAGAGCGAGGACTGCCCGCCGCGCCGCCTCCGGAGCGCGCGCAGGAAGCCGCTTTTATCCGAACAGAGTACGAAGAAAAATTTCGCGCGCAAAATCTCGCGATCTATCACCTGCGGGCGGCGCCGAACGCATAAACAGAGACAGGCCCCTCATATACATAGGCCAACGAGGCTGTGTGGAGGTGGCTCAGTGAAACACAAACTATGGCAGGATCTGCGATCGGATGTGAACGGTTCCCCGCTTGTTCTCGGAGTCGTCGCGGCGTTCATCACATCACTGCTGGCCACGCTCGTCATGTCGGCCGTGTACACATGGACGGACGTGCCGGAAACCACCCTGCCCTACACGGCGTACACGATCAACGCGGTATCCGTTCTGGTCGGCTCCGTCCTTGCCGCAAGGAGCGCGGGAGCGCGCGGCTGGTACTACGGCGGCGCGTCGGCCCTGCTGTTCAGCGCGGCGCTCGCCGTCGTCGGCAGTCTCGTCGACCTGTCGGCGGCTTTTCAGGGTGAAACCATCGTGCGGATCATCCTGCTCGCATTGGTGGGCGCATTCGGCGGCATGGTGGGTGTCAACCTGCGCCGTTGACCGGCCCCGCAACCACGGCGATACCAGCGCGACCGCGATGCGACCAAGCGCGACTGGACGCGGCCCCACCCGGCTCTGTCTGTCACCAAATGCCGCGAGAAGCTCCCGGCTTTAGCCTAGCCGTGGAGTCTATGACACACCGTCTGTCGCGGATTCTTCCGCACGCCGCTCAATGCGGTTGATCGCACTGCGTTCAAAAACCAGCCTGTACCCTTCATGGACCGACAGCGTGGCCGTCGACTCGTCGAGTTGCTCGACAACGCCGTGCAGGCCGCCGATCGTCACGACCGCATCACCCACTTTTACGGATCGGAGAAGTTGATTGCGTTCCCGCTGCCGCTTCTGCTGCGGACGCAGCAGAAGAAAATAGAAAGCGCCTATGATGACCACGATCGGCAGATACCCGACCAGTGCGCTCGATGTGTTTGCCATGTCCAAGCCTCCTCGAATCGACGGACCTGATCACGGACCGCCGTGCGATGTCCCCGTCCGTTCATAGAAATCCCGGCGCAACTGCGGCAGTGTGCCCTCTTCGATCGCGCGCCGGATGCGCCGCATCAAGTTTATGAGAAACGCCACATTGTGATAGGATGTCAGGCGGATGCCGAACGTCTCCTCCGCCTTGAGCAGGTGACGGATGTACGCTCGTGAATAGTGGCGGCACACTTGGCATCCGCACTCTTCATCAAGAGGGCGGAAATCCTGCGCGTACTTCGCATTGCGCACGACCAGCCGGCCGGACGACGTGAAGACCGTGCCGTTGCGCGCAATTCTCGTCGGCAGCACGCAGTCGAACATGTCCACTCCGCGCACCACGCCCTCAAACAGATCGTCCGGCGCGCCGACTCCCATCAGATAGCGCGGCCGGTCCGCCGGAAGAAGCGGCGTTGTTTGTTCCAGCATCTC
This sequence comes from Bacillota bacterium, assembly GCA_021821225.1. The sequence goes on from JAKACR010000202.1 coordinate 4,148, forward strand.
GTGCATCACCGCTTTCGGTTCGCCGACACTCAGTCCGCCGATCGCATAGCCGGGAAAATCCCCTTCCAGCAGTTGTTCCACGGCCTGCGCGCGCAAATCGGCGTGCGTGCCGCCTTGCGCGATGGCGAACAGCGACTGGCGCAGCGCCTGTTCACTGCTCGCCTGCGCAGCCTCATGCGCCGCCTTCGCCCGTGCGGTCCAGCGCGCCGTGCGCTCGGTGGACGCGCGCACGTATTCGCGCTCCGCGGGATACGGCGGACACTCGTCAAACGCCATGATGATGTCGGCGCCAAGCGCGTGCTGCACCTGCATGGCGCGCTCTGGACTGAGAAACAGCTTCTCGCCCGAGATGTGCGAACGAAACTCCACGCCTTGCTCGGAAATTTTCCGCAGCGGCGACAGACTGAACACCTGGAATCCGCCGCTGTCCGTCAGAATGGCTCCGGGCCAATTCATGAACCGGTGCAGTCCGCCCGCCGCCCGCACCGTCTCCTCGCCTGGGCGCAGATGCAGATGGTATGTATTGGAAAGAATAATCCCCGCGCCGATTTCTTGCAACTCTTCCGGGCTTAGCGTCTTCACCGTCGCCTGGGTGCCGACCGGCATGAAGACAGGCGTTTCAATCACGCCGTGCGGCGTGTGCAACCGCCCGCGCCGCGCCAGTGAATGCGGACAGGTCGCGAGCAATTCATACCGAGTGGCAGCGTACAAGCCATTCAAGCTCCAATCCGAAAATATCGTCCCCAGCCGTCAGTCCGCTCCTGTGCCATCCAGTCCCCGGAAACGGGAAACGGTTCAGATGATGAGCATCGCATCGCCGAAACTGAAAAAGCGGTACTCCCGCCGCACCGCTTCCTCATACGCGGCGATGACACGCTCTCTGCCGGCAAACGCCGCGATGAGCATCAGCAGCGTGGATTTCGGCAGATGAAAATTCGTGATCATTGCGTCGACCGCGCGAAAGTGATAGCCGGGGTAGATGAACGCGCGCGTGTATCCGCTCACGCCTTCCTGTTCTAGCCGGTTTCGCTCATGGACCGGCTTTTCCTCTGCAAGACCGAACACTGTCTCCAGCGCCCGCACCGCCGTCGTGCCGACACACACCACCCGCCCGCCAACTTCGCGCGTCTGCGCCACGGCCTGGAACACATCCGGACCGACAGAGAACCACTCTTCGTGCATGTGATGGTCCTCGACCCGCGACACGGCAACGGGGCGAAACGTCCCGAGACCGATATGCAGAGTGATGAACGCCACGCCAATACCCCGTTCCCGCAGTTCCTGCAACAGGGATTCCGTAAAATGCAGGCCGGCCGTGGGCGCCGCAACCGAGCCGCGCGCCCGCGCGTAGACCGTCTGATACCGCTCCGGATCCACCAGGCGCTCCC
>JAKACR010000203.1 GCA_021821225.1 Bacillota bacterium
CTGCTCGAAATTTCACCCTTCTCGATAACATGTGGACGTGAGGGTCTGCTTTCATTTGTCGAGGAAAGGTGATGCGCATGGATACACTCCTGGATCTTGTGATTGTCAGTTATAACACCCGCGGGTTGGTGCTGGACTGCCTGCGCAGCATCCGTGCCCACACCCCTGCGCCGCATCGCGTCATTTTGGTCGATAACGGCAGTTGCGACGGCACGGTCGAAGCGGTTCGTCAGCTCAAATGGAAAAACGTGTCCATCCTCGTCAATACGGACAACACTGGTTATGCAAAAGCGTGCAATCAGGGGATCTGCGCAGGCAACAGTCCGTACATCATGCTGATGAACAGCGACGTGCTGGTGACGCCGGGCTGGCTGTCTCCACTGATCGAATGCATGCAAAGTGACGAGCGCATCGCGGTGGTCGGCCCGAAGACAGTCGACCGGGCGGGACGCATCACGGGAGCCGGGATTGTCGGCACCAATGCGCGGCACTATCCGCGCGGCCTGTTCGAACCGGACGGTCCGGGGATGTACGAAAAACAGGAGGACTGCATCAGCGTGAGCGGTGCGGCCTATTTGATCCGGCGCGATCTGTTGCCGGTCCTGGGCATGTTTGATGAGCACTATTTTTTCTATTTTGAGGAGACGGACTACTCTTTCCATGCGCGCAGTCAGGGCTTTCGGGTGGTGTACTGCCCGCGCAGCCGGATCTATCACCTGATGGGCCGCAGTTGTCAGAATCATGCGTATTTGCGTGCGCTGTTTGAGCGGAGTGAGCGCTATTTTCGCGGCAAATGGGCACATCTCATGACGGGGGAGAACGCGTGATGCCGGATCGTCGCACGGGCTTGCTGCGCAAAGCGGAGAATAACAAGCTGACCGCCATGATGCAGGTGCGCAACGAGGCGCACCGCTATCTTCGCATGGTTCTGGATGATCTGTCGGACTATGTGGATGAGATCGTGATCCTCGACGATGGATCGACTGACGACACGGTCGCCATCTGCGCTTCTTATGAAAAGGTGGTATCCCTTGGGCGCTCTGCTGAGTCGCAGTACGGGCTGAATGAGGCGGCGCTGAAACGGCGCCTGTTCCACCGGACCGTGGCGTCGCGTCCCGACTGGATTCTTGCCGTTGATGCGGATGAGGTGTTCGAGCGCGGGTTCCATGAGAAAGTCCGCAGGCTGATCAACCAGGCGGAGATTGATTGGTACAGTTTCCGATTCTATCATTTCTGGTCTTCCATGACGCACTATCGCACTGACAAGCTGTGGGCTCCGACGCAATACGGTCCGCGTCTTTTCCGCTATATGCCAGGAGCGGTCTACCGATTGTCCAATCAGGCGCTGCACGGCGGGAGCATTCCGGTGAACCTTGTGTCCGATTTTCCGGGAGCGCGCTCGGACATACGCATCAAGCACTACGGATATGCGGGTACGCGGGAGGACATTCTGCGTAAGTATCAATTTTACGTCGCCCGCGATCCTCGGTCGGAGTTCTGTCCACGCAGCCACTATGAGTCCATGCTCGACGGGGAACCCGTCCTGTTGCCGTGGGGTGAGGAGACGTGACGCGGCCGCTTACGATCATTGTTGTCAGTTACAACACGCGGGAGAGAACAGAGCGCTGCCTCACTCACCTGTTTGACTATACGGATGCGCCGTTTCACCTCGTGGTGGTTGATAACGCTTCCTCCGACGGGACTCCTGAGATGCTGGCGGACTTTGCGAGGCGATTGCCGCATGACGTGACGGTGGTGCAAAACAGCCAGAACCTGGGTTACGCTCCCGCGGTGGGACAGGCGTGTTCCCGCGAGTGGACTGAAGGGGATGTCTGTCTTGTCAATTCGGACTTGTACGTCGGTCCGGAGTGGGCCGGCCGGCTGCAACGCCACCTGTACCGGGACGGCCGGATTGCCGCCGTGGCCCCGCTCGGGCGCGGCATCGGGGGGAGGCAGGATTTTTCGCTGTACTATCAAGAGTGGTGTCAGAAGGCGTCCATCCGGGACTGTCTGGTTGATGTGAATCACCGTCTGACCGGTGCCCGTCCGTGCGCGACAACCGCCAAGTGTCTGCAGGGGACCATCTGGATGATCAAGGGACAGGCGCTTCGACAATTGGGCGGATTGGATCCCGGTTGCCTGGCCGGCGCGGATGATGCGGACTGGTGCCTGCGCGCACGGATTGGGGGATGGAAGCTGGTCATCGCGATGGACGTGTTTGTATGGCATGACGATCACAGTTCGTTTGCGGAGCTGCCCGGACAGGGCGCTCTGTGGATCAATCAGAGCTGGGATTACTTCAATCACAAATGGCACGGCCAGTTTGACCGGCTCTCGTGGGCCGATCTCATGGAAAACACGGAGGTCACCCAATACCCGCCCTTCGTTTATGAAGAATTTCCTCAGAAATTCATCGGTGAACCTGGAGCACCAACGGATGATTGATAGGTTTATGCCGCCACAACGGGCGGCGGAACGCCATACGCTGGTACGGCAAGGAGTCCATTTCAAGGGGGATTGTGACGATGGGCAGAGTGAGTTCCGCGCTTCGTGTCGGTGTTATTCGCGCGCGCAAGGTGGAGACTGGCCAGTTGATCGTCAGGCGGATCGTGCGCCCCGGCCGGCGCCAGCATATTTGCCATATTTCAAAGGAACTGGTGGAGAAATTGCGCCGCGAACTGCGCAGGGTGCGCCATTCATTGCATGACGTGGAAGAGCAGGTCCGCGATCTGGAACAGGAGGTGCAGGCCCTTCAGGCGGAGGTGCAGGCCCTTCAGGCGGAGGTGCAGGCCCTTCAGGCGGAGGCTGCGAGCGGCATGCCCGCCAACAGCGCGCTGACCGGCCTCTTTCTCAGCAAGACCGGCCAGGTGGTCACGGTCACCACGAACCTGGAGACAGTCGTCGGCACCGTCACGAACGTCGCCGTGAATGCGGTTGAATTGACCCAGTCCAATGGAGACATCGTGATTATCCCGTTTAGCAAAATCACATCCATCCAGTGACGGGCGAACAGGACGTAAGGCGGCGTGTGGCCCGAAGGGGCGCGGCGCCGAAGAGATCACGCGCGATGGCGCTTTTGTGAAGGAGGAAGAGTCATCATGACATTTGCCAGTCTGCTGTCTGCCTTCATCGGCCGCACGGTGGAGGTGGTTGTGCCGGGCGCGCTGTTCGACGGAAAGCTGACCGCGGTGCAAGACACACTCATTCAGGTCGAGGAGCCGCCCACAGTCTATGGAGGCCCGCCGATTACCGTGAGCATTCCGTCCATCAGCATCGATCTGGTTCGCGTGCTCGCATAGTCCGCGAATACACGTGTTGCACAGCGATCATAAGATGGCCCAAAGCAGTCGCCCCAAAGCAGTCACATATCGCGAGCATACTGCTTTGCCCACGCCTGGTAAGCGGTGCGATGCGTCTGGCTGATGCTTGCGCGGCGGATTACGCGGTGATAGAGTGCGCCGCTCGCGGTCGCGATGGCATTGTACCGCCGCAATTGCAGAATGAGCGCCACATCTTCAAACAGCCTTCCCGCCGACGCGTCTGTCGTCGTCCAACCGCCCAATTGCCGGAGGACACCGGTTCTGTACAGGCGCGGGATTGACACGTGCGCCTCCGCCGGCGTAATGATGGGCGGAGTGGCCAGCGTCATGCCGCGCAAGGACAATTCACCGCGCCGCGCGAGCCGCCATGTGAAGTGATCGAATGTCAGCAGCCCAATGCTTTCGGGAGTTGCGTCCATCGCCAGGCGCATACGCAAAAGCGCGTGCGGCGGCAGCCAGTCATCGGCGTCCAGTTCGAGCAGATACCGCCCGCGCGCGGCGGCAAGCGCGTGGTTGAGTGCGTGCGCCTTACCCCGATTGACAGGAGATCGCAACAAAATGACGCGAGGGTCGTGCTGCGCGCAGGAACGCGCCGTCGCGGCGGTCGAATCGGTTGATCCGTCGTCCACGACCAGGAGTTCCCACGAACAGTCCGACTGGGCCAGAACAGACGCGATGGCCCAGGGAATCCTGTCGGCTTCATTGTATGCGCACAGCGCAATACTGACAGTCGGCACCCCGTCATCCTCGTAGCCATGCGGGACATTGTGACGTTTTGGCGGCCGCAGGACGGAGAGGATGTGGGACAATGCGTCCCGTCTTGCCCAATGCGCCGCCAAACGGTTGTTGATACCGACTTTTGCGCGCGCCCCGCTGTGGGCGAGCGAGATGTCTTCCATCGACAGGGCGAGTTGGTAGGGAAGATAGAACGGTGTGGGGAGCGGGTGTTCAATGCTTCTGAGACGGGCGAGCAGCGTGCGCCTTTGCCAGAGGGACGGAATGCCACGCCCGGATGCAAAGTAATCTGCCCACGATTGTTCCGGCGATTTTTTCTCGCCGACCGCCAAACAGAGTGGAGCGCCCTCGCAGTGTGACAGGGATTCTTGAAACGCCGGAGCCGCGCTGTTCCATGCGCGCAGGGCGCCGCTCCATGCGATCCAGTGCGCGGGCGCATCGCGCAAGCGGGCAACCAGTTGCGCGAGATAACCGGCCGGATCGGTCAGCAAGTCTGAAGGGTCATTTATCGCCTGAACCACGGGATGGGAATCGAATGCCATCGCCCTGTCGCTCCTGTCGTAAAGGATGTTCAAAAGGGTATTCAGAGTGGGAGAGGATTTGATGACGCGACCGCACATCAATCCGCCGTATTCGGTATATGGGCCGGGTCTGGTGGAATACGGCGAGAACGTCTTTGTCGCGGAACACGGCTGGCTGTCCCTGCCGTCGCTCGATGAGCGCGTGCGCATCGGGGACAATATCCAATTGGGGCGATTCTTCACCGCTTCATGCGTGAATCGGATCGATATCGGCGCAGGCTGTCTCATTGCGGAACGGGTGTTCATCACGGACACGGGCCATCTGTTTGAGGATATTCATGTGCCGATCATGGTGTCCGGATTGATGGAGGGAAGACCCGTGAAGATTGAGGATGATGTGTGGATTGGCGTGGGCGCCGTCATTTTGCCCGGTGTGGCTGTCGGTCGGCATTCTGTCGTCGCCGCGAACGCCGTTGTCAATCGCGACGTTCCCGCCTACAGTGTGGTTGCGGGCAACCCGGCGCAGGTGGTAAAGACGTTCGATTCAGAATCAGGTGTCTGGGAACGAACCGGGGAACAGTGAGGTGAGTGCTCGCCGCGAGTTTCGCGAAGCGGTGTTTGAGCAGGAGCAAAGGGGATGAAGAAGACTGGCAGAAGACGTTTTCAAAATAGCCAGACAGGCGACATGGATGCAGAGGTCTTTCATAATTGACGGGTATCTGGTATTGTTTTGTAGGGAAAATCACTTTCAACCATCATTCATGTGCTGTTACGAACGATTAGACGATTGCAACCGTCCGGGGAACCCGATGAAAGTGAACTGAAGCTGCATAACGCGGCGCAAAGGCGGGAACAGCGGGAATGCGATTGACGGAGATGCTCCGACCAGCGCTGCGGT
>JAKACR010000010.1 GCA_021821225.1 Bacillota bacterium
ACGCCCGTGATCACGCCGTCTGCAGGCAGGTCCCCTGCAAGCGCATTGGCGAACATCCCATCCTCCGCGTAACCGTCCTCGCCAAAGAGCAGGGCAAGCCGCTCACGCGCGAACAATTTCCCCGCCTCGCGGTTCTTCTCGTGATAGCGGGCCGCGCCGCCCTGCCGAATATGGTCTGCCAACTGTTCGATTGTCTTTTGCTCCTGCGTCAAAACCGCACCTCCCACCGTTGCACGCCCGACTGAATCCGGCTCGCGGCTGTGCTCCCCTACCTCCCGCGGTACTGCGGCGGCCGCTTCTCCTTGAACGCCCGTAGCCCTTCAAGCCGATCTTCCGTCGGCAAAAGCGTGTCGTAGGCCGCCCGCTCGACCTGCAGGCCGGCCGCCAGCGCGCCGCCGAAGCCGTCCTCGATCGCCTGTTTTGCGGCGCGCAGCGCGAGCGGTCCGCCGCGGCTGATCTCCCCGGCCAGATCGGCCGCCGCGTCCATGACCCGATCGTCGGGGACAGCCCGATCGACCACGCCCATCGCGAGGGCCTCCGCTCCGGAGAAGCGCCGTCCCGTGAAGATCAATTCCTTCGCTCGCGCGATCCCCGCGATCCGCGCGAGCCGCTGCGTGCCTCCCGCGCCCGGGATAATCGCAAGCCGCGTCTCCGGGAGTCCCAGCACGGCATCTGCGGCGGCCACCCGCAGGTCGCACGCCAGAGCCAATTCCAGTCCCCCGCCCAAGGCCACGCCGCGCACCGCCGCAATCACCGGCGCCGGGACGGCGGCCAGCGCCCCGACCGCCGCGCCGATCGCGTCGACCGCGCCGCGCGCCTGCCGCTCCGTCATCTGGTTGCGTTCCTTGAGGTCCGCCCCGGCGCAAAACGCGGCGGCCGTCCGCCCCGCGACAATCACGCAGCGCACGTCCCGGGCCGCCCTGATGCTCTCGATCGCCGCCGTCAGCTCGCGCACCATCGCCGCAGACAGCGCATTTCGCGCCTCCGGGCGGTCCAGCCACAAACGGTACACGCCGGACGCGGATTCCACACTGCACAGCGCCACTAGCCTTCCCCCTTTGAAAAGCGCGCGGAAAGTCGCGCGCGGCCACCCCTGCACGCGGTCCGTGCACGCGGTCCCTGGACACAGTCACTGAGCCGCGTCACAGGCCGCAGACGGCCGACCAGCGACTGTTCAGCGCGTGCCCGACCGCCGACCGCAAGACGTGCAGCGAACGGCGCAGCAGCGCATCGTCAAGCCCGGTCGCCACGCCGCTCTTGCTGAGCATCTGGTGCAGGTCGTCCGTCGCGACGTTGCCCGCGGCGCCCGGCGCGTACGGACAGCCGCCCAGTCCCCCGAGCGCCGCGTCGAAGGTGGTGATGCCGAGGTCCATGCCGACCAGGATGTTCGCCAGCGCCATCCCCCGCGTGTCGTGCATGTGCAATGCCAAACGGTCCGCAGGAAGCTCACGCAGGAGTTGCGCCAGCGTCCGCTCCGTCTGCGCGGGCGCCGCGACGCCAATCGTGTCGCCGAGCGACACTTCATCCGCGCCCGCCCCGAGCAGTCGCATGGCGATGCCAAAGACGCGATCCACAGGCACGTCGCCCTCATAAGGGCAGCCAAAGACGGTGGAAATATACGCCCGCACGTACAGTTGCGCGCGCTTCGCCTCCTGGATGACACGCTCCAGGTGCACGAGACTGTCCTCCGTGGAGCGGTTCACATTGTGCCGATTGTGCGTGTCGCTCGCCGACAGAAAGACCGCAATCGCTTCCATCCCGGCGCCCATGGCGCGCTCCAAGCCGCGCTCGTTCGGGACGAGCGCGGAATACATCACTCCCGGACACCGTTTGATCCCTGCGCACACGGCCTCGGCGTCCGCCAGGGCCGGAATCCACTTCGGACTCACAAAACTCGTTGCCTCGATGAACCGGCACCCTGCGTCCGCCAGACTCTCGATCCACGCCAGCTTGACGTCCGTCGCCAAGTGAACGCTCTCGTTTTGCAGCCCGTCGCGCGGCCCCACTTCCCAGATGCGCACTTCCTTAGGCCAGCGCACGGCTCACGCCAACTCCATCAGAACGTCGCCCTCATTGACAAAATCCCCCGGTCCGACGAGCAGCTTCGCGACCGTTCCCTTGCTCGGCGCCTGAACGGGAATCTCCATCTTCATCGACTCAAGAATCGCCACGTCCTGCATGGCCGCCACGTCCTGTCCAACCACCACAAGCACCTGAAACACCGTGCCCGTCATCTCCGCCGTGATCCTGACCACGCACATTCCTCCCACGCCGCTGTACTCAACCCGATTTTGACGCTTCGCGCCGCCTCTGTCCAGCGCGAATTGCGCCCCGTCTTGTGGTATCATCATGCGCAACGAGAAGAACGCCGATTCCCGATTCCCGGCGCAAATGAGGAATGAACCGATGGCGGGCAGCATCCGCTCCCTGCAAGGCGAAACGGCGCTCGTGACGGGCGCCTCGCGCGGCATTGGCGCCGCCGTCGCACGGGCTCTGGCCGCGCGGGGCGCCGACGTGTGCGTCCATTTCCACCAGGCGCGAAACGCGGCGCTGGAGGTCGTCACAGAGTGCGAGGGCCACGGCATACACGCGGTCGCCCTTCAGGCCGACCTCACCCGGCAGGATGACGTCGCCAGACTGGCGACAAGCGCCGGGACAGCGCTCGGACCCGTGAGCGTCCTGGTGAACAACGCCGGGATCGGCAACTCCGACCTGGCGATCGACACGACCGACGAAGCGTTCGACCGGCTGCTGGCGCTGCACATGAAAGCCCCGTTCGCGCTGGTGCGGCTCGTATTGCCGCACATGATCCGCGCGAAGCGGGGCTGCATCATCAACATGAGTTCGATCTGGGGACTGACCGGCGCAGCGGGCGAGGCGGCCTACTCGGCGGCCAAAGGCGGACTGATCGCGCTGACCAGAGCCTTGGCCAAGGAATTGGGCCCTTCCGGCATCCGAGTGAACGCCGTCGCGCCCGGCGCCGTCGAGACCGACATGCTGCGCGGCCTCACGGATGACGACAGGGAAGCCCTGCGCCGCGCGTCCCCGCTCGGCCGTCTCGGGACGCCCGAGGACATCGCGAACGCTGTCGCGTTTCTCGCGTCGCAGGAGGCATCCTTCATCACAGGGCAGGTCATCAGCCCGAACGGGGGCTTCCTGATCTGACGGCCACCGTCCTCAGGCGCGGCCGGACACCTGCTTTTGCGCGCGCTCCCGCTGGCTCTTGCCGAGAATCTGCTTGCGCAGCCGCACGCTCTTCGGCGTGATTTCGCAGTATTCGTCGTCCGCGAGCTGCTCCAGCGACTCTTCGAGCGACATCCGGCGAGGCGCCTTCATCCGCGAAGTCTCCTCTTTCGTCGCAGACCGCACGTTGCTCATGTGCTTGGCCTTGCACACATTGACGACGAGGTCATTGTCACGCGTGTGTTCGCCCACGACCATGCCCTCATACACCTCCGCGCCGGGCGATACGAAGAAGACGCCGCGGTCCTCGCCGCCTTGCAGCGCGTACGCCGTCACCGTACCGGCCTCGCTCGCGATCAGTGCGCCGTTTTCCCGGCCGGGCAGTTCGCCCTTGTGCTCTTCATGGCGCAGGTAGGTGTGGTGCATCAGCCCGTATCCGCGCGTCGCCGTGAGCAGTTCCGACCGAAATCCGATCAGGCCGCGCGCCGGAATGTGAAACTCCAGCCTCGTCCCGGACACCGCCGGCGCCATGTGGACGAGTTCCGCGCGCCGCATGCCGAGACGTTCCATGACAGACCCGACGTACTCCTCCGGCACGTCGATCACCAGGTGTTCCACCGGCTCCAGCACTTCGCCGTGCTCCCCCTCGCGCAGGATGACGCGCGGCTTGGACACCTGCATCTCGTAGCCCTCGCGGCGCATCGTCTCAATCAGGATCGCCAGGTGCAGTTCACCGCGACCGGACACCTGCCAGGCGTCCGCAGAGCCTCCGTCTTCCACGCGCAGGCTCACGTCTCGCTCCAGTTCGGCGTACAGCCGCGCGCGCAACTGCCGCGACGTCACGAACGTGCCTTCGCGCCCGGCCAAGGGGCTGTCGTTGACGAGAAACGTCATCTGCAGCGACGGTTCCTCAATCGTGATCGCCGGCAGCGCCTCAGGCGCCGCCGCGTCCGCCACGGTCTCGCCGACCGTGAGGTCGCCAAGACCCGCGATCGCGATGATCTCGCCGGCGTGCGCCGTCTCGCATTCAATCCGCTTCAGGCCCTGAAATCCGTACAGCTTCGTCACCCGCTGCGACTCGAGGCGCCCGTCCGCCTTCATGACGGCCACGGACTGCCCGCGCGTGATCGTGCCGCGAACCACACGGCCGATGCCGATGCGGCCGAGAAACTCGCTGTAATCGAGGATGCTCGCCTGCCACTGCAAGGGCTTGTCGACATCGCCCTGCGGCGCCGGAACCGCGTCGACAATCACGTCAAACAGCGGCCGAAAGTCGGCCCCCGGCTCCGCCGGATCCAGCGTCGCCGTACCCAGCACCGCGGAGGTGTACACCACCGGGAAATCAATCTGTTCATCGGTCGCGCCGAGGTCGAGAAACAGTTCGAGCACCTGATCGACCACCTCGTGCGGTCGCGCCATAGGACGGTCGATCTTGTTCACCACAAGAATCGGAGCGAGTCCCTGTTCCAGCGCCTTGCGCAACACAAACTTCGTCTGCGGCATGCAGCCCTCGAACGCGTCGACAACCAGCAGCGCGCCGTCCACCATCTGCAGGATGCGCTCCACCTCGCCGCTGAAATCCGCATGCCCAGGCGTATCCACAATGTTGATCGCGTAGTCTCCATAGCGCACCGCGGTGTTTTTTGCCAGAATCGTGATGCCGCGTTCGCGTTCCAGGTCGTTGGAATCCATGACCCGTTCGCCCACAGCTTCGTTCACCCGAAACGTCCCGGACTGCCTGAGCAACTGGTCGACGAGAGTGGTCTTGCCATGATCGACGTGCGCGATGATGGCGATATTCCGTATGCTGTTCAAGTTGGTTCGATCCTCTCCACAGTAGCCGACTCAAAAGGGTATTATACCACATATCCGGCAAACTGGGTAACCCCCCGTCCGCCTGAACCGGGCATGTCGCCGACCGGTGTGGTCACTCCCTTGCCACGCTGGACGCAACCGAAGATGCGCCATTGTGATACAATGGGTATTGTTGCGGATTCGCGTGCTTGGATTCGCTACATACGCACATTTTTCGACGGAGGGGATTGCATATGGCATTTCAGACACCGGCTCTGCCTTATCCTGTGGACGCGCTGGAGCCGCACATCGACGCCAAGACGATGACAGTCCATCACGACGGCCACCACGTCGCCTACACGAACAACCTGAACAACGCACTTGAGGGGCACCCCGACTTGCAAGGCAAGAACGTGGAGGACATCCTGCGCCAGATCGACTCCGTTCCGGAGAACATCCGCACCACCGTGCGCAACAACGGCGGCGGGCACGCGAACCACAGCCTGTTCTGGCGGGTTCTGAGCCCATCCGGCGGCGGCGAGCCGACGGGCGAACTTGCCAAGGCGATCGACGCCTCGTTCGGAAGCTTCTCCAAGTTTAAAGAAGATTTCACCAAGGCTGCGGCCACGCGCTTCGGCAGCGGTTGGGCCTGGCTCGTCGCGGGCTCCGACAAGACCCTGTCGGTCATCAGCACACCCAATCAGGACAGTCCGCACATGGAAGGTTTGACGCCGATTCTCGGCCTTGACGTATGGGAGCACGCCTACTATTTGAAATACCAGAACAAACGCGCCGATTATATCGGAGCATTCTGGAACGTCGTGAACTGGCCGGAAGTTGCCGCCAACTACGCAAAACTCTGAAAGCGGTCCGGATCCGTCAGTCGCGCTCGCCGTCCGCCCTGGATCGGCGCGCGCGCTGGCGCCCTCTGTTCGCGCCTGCCCGTTAGGGCGCGCGATCCCCGTCCCCGCCGCCTCCGACAACCGGCGCCTCACGGCGGTCACCCGGCGCGGCGCCACCGTCCGTCCGCTCACCGTCCGTCCGCTCACCGTCCGTCCGCTCACCGTCCGTCCGCTCACCGTCCGTCCGCTCACCGTCCGTCCGCTCACCGTCCGTCCGCTCACCGTCCGTCCGCTCACCGTCCGTCCGCTCACTGTCTCCGTCGGTCGCGGCCCCATTGCTTTCGCGTTCGGCATCCAGTGGCCCGGCAAAGCTCCTTCGTCTCGCCCTCTCCACGATCTGGAGCAGAGCGCGATGGTCCTCGCTGATGACCTCATGTTCCTGGGACAACTGGTTGAACTTTTGCTGCAACTCCAGTCGCTCTCTCCTAAGCCTGTCGCCTTCAAGGCGTTCCGTCTCCGCTTCCCGTTCGAGTTGCCGCACGCGCACCTGCAGGACGCCGGAATCATGGCGAAACTGTTTGAGAAAGCGGAGAACAGCGTTCCACGTGACGGTGGTTCCGTCCGCGGACGTCTGCACGTCCACTTCTGGCGCACTATCCTTCTCTTCCTTGTGTTCCTTGCGCTCCAGTTTTGCGAGGTCAATAGTCGGCAGATGCAGCTTGCGCACGCACGCGTTCCAGCGATAGCCGCACGCCGCCGCCGTTCTTCCGAGCAACTCGGCGCCCTCTTCAAACGCGGAGAGTTGCGTGCTTCCCTCGCGAATATGGCGCAGCACGATGCTCGCCAGCCGCTCGTCGTCTTCTGTACTCCACGCGTCCTGTCGCATGGTCTTCATGGATGGATTCCCCTTCCGCAACTAAGAAACTCCGGTTCTCACACATCGCGCTGGCCTCGACCTGTCCCGCGGCGGCCGTCCCCGGAGGAGCAGACAGGGTCCGCTGCGCAGGCACAGGCGCCACATGGAGCAGCCGAGGCATCAGGCGGGCCTAAATCTATCTATATGCGCAGCGAGGCGGTACATCACACTTTCGCACGGACAAAAGGCAGATTTGCGGCGCGCAAAAACGCCAGAGCCCGTGGCCTCTGGCGGGAATCCTGCAGCCTCGTCCAAGCACGGCGCGCCGGTCTCAGACCAGTTGGCGATTGCGCATGACACCGAGCAATGAGACGGCTGTCCGGTAGCGCGCGCCGGGTTCGGCCCTCCGCATAGCTACGCCGATCGCGACGAGCTGCAGCGTAAACAGAACCATTTGCAAAAACCAGATCCAGGATTTCACAGCGTATTCCTCCCGTCACCGTCCGTCGGACGGGGAAGCCGTCCGCAGCTATAGTGTGGGGATTGGTCACGATCCTATGCGGGCACTCGCCTTTGTGCGCAGCACACAAGAAAACGGTCTCCCATCGCGCCGGGCAGCACCAACTGGCGCACCGCCAAAGAAGGGTTCGGGCGCGAGGACATGTGCGCCTCCACCACGCGCGCAAACCCGGGCAGCGCAGTCAAGAACGCTCCCTGCCGTTGAACGGGCCCGACATCGTATCCCCTCTCTGTGAGCGCGTCCGTGAGGACCGTGAAGTCAACGTCGTACGTGAGGTCGCACCGTCCATCAAGGCTGGCGTCCAGCACGACATCGGACACCATGTGGTCACAATAAGCGCGAAGCGTTCCGTGCGGTCGATCCGGAGCGACCACATCGGGCGTGAACCCGCCATAGTCGACGAACGCCACTGCCTGCGGTTCCAGAACCGCGAGCAGGCCGTCGACAAACGCCCCCAGTTGCGTGTGCGCTTCGGCAATGACGTGCGCGTCGCGGTTACCCGCCAGCGGTCGCAGGTAGCGGGCCGCATACGCGCGGCAGGGACCGTCTGCCGGGCGAAAGACGGTCTCCTGCCCCTCTCCCCGAAACGGCCCGAGAATATCACCGGGCGGGACGGGGGCCGGCGCGACGAACAACTGGAGCGTCTCGCGCGCGCTGACGCGGATGATGTCGCAGGGCAGCGCGTCGAGGACCTCATTGCCAAACACCCATGCGCCCCGAAGCCCGGGGTTCAACCTGAGGGCGGTTGCGACGTCCGGCGCCGTCAGGTAGTCAAACCGCGTTTCGGTCACTCCGCGCGCCCCGCCGGCGTCCGGAACGCACGCGTTTGCCCCGCTTGCCGCCTTTACGGCGGACGCCGCCGCGTCGAGCGCGATGCGCTCCAGGACCACCTCAGCCCTGCGCCGTGCCTCGGCAGACACGTCGATGCCCGCGTACAGTACGTCCGCGCCGACCGCGCGCGCACCGGCAACGAATGGGGGAAGAAAAGCGGACGCAAAGTCCCCGTCCCCGCAACCCAGTTCCACGACGACCAGACGGCCAGCTACGGGCGCGACCTGTGACAGGGCAAAAGACGCCCAGAGCTCGCCATACAACGGCGACACGTGAGCGTTCGTGAAAAAGTCGCCGCGGCGTCCGAGGTGCGGGCGCCGCGTTGTATAGTATCCCTGCGGGCCATACAGCGCCCGCTCCATGAACGCGCGAAAGGTGACGCCCTGCGTCACCGCCCGACGACCAAATCGACGAGTCCGTACGCCTGCGCCTCTTCGGCAGACATGAAGAAATCCCGGTCCGTGTCCCGTTCGATCCGTTCCAAAGGCTGGCCTGTCGCCTGCGCCAGAACGTGGTTCAGGCGATCTCTTGTCCGCAGGATGTGGTCGGCCGCGATCTTCAGGTCGCTCGCCTGCCCGGATCTTCCTCCGAGCGGCTGGTGGATCATGATCTCGGCGTTTGGCAAGGCGCTGCGTTTGCCGTGCGCTCCGGCGGTCAGCAGGACCGCCCCCATGGACGCCGCGAGACCCACACAGATCGTGGCGACGTCGGGCTTTATGTATTGCATCGTATCGAAGATCGCGAAGCCCGCCGCAACCGATCCGCCCGGGCTGTTGATGTACAGGTGAATGTCCTTTTCCGCGTCCTCGGAGGACAGGAAAAGCATCTGCGCGATGATGGAATTGGCCACCTCGTCGTCCACTTCGGAACCCAAGAAGATGATGCGGTCCTTCAACAGTCGCGAGTAGAGGTCGTACGCTCGCTCACCGTGAGTCGTCTGTTCTATTACGGTCGGAATCGAAGACATTTTTCAACACCGTCTTTCATGCTCACTGTGGAGACCCTTCGGAATCGGGCTGTGCTGGTATCGTAACACATCCAGACGGACGAATCACGCGATTATGTTCGCGACTGGGCTATTTTTGGGGTTGAGAACGGCCGCAAAAGGCGTATGATAGGATAAAATGGGATACAGAACTACGGTGCAGAGCACGAGCCCACAGAGGGCGGTGCCACGCGCCTGCGGCAGGGTTCCGGGGCAGCCAAAAAAAGGGGGTACGCGCCGTGATCATGGAATCGGAAATTGCTGAGTTGCAACTGCGAATCTTACCAACCGGCGGCGAGCGGGTGGTCCAGTTACTCCAACAACACCGTGAGCGAGTTACGACGACCAGCATGACGCTCGAGAACGTGCCTTTGGTGATTATCGCGCGCCACGGCATGATCGCACGGCTCCCATTGGACGGCGCGATTCAGAAATTGTCCCAGACTGCGGCCATACTGGAAGGGTTACAGCGGTTTTTCAAGAGCCAAGAGTCACTTTATCTGTACGTGAATCTGCCCGATCTTCCCGTCCCGTCGTTTGTCGACGACGTCATCGCAGAAGTCGCCCGCCGCGTGAGCCGCCGGGAACAGTTGCGCGAACTGATCGATCGCGCGATCGACGGGCGCGACCGGGCGGCGTTTGCGAACCTGGCGAAGGAATGGCGCGCATTGCCTTAAAGGAGTGATCCAGTGGACCAGATTGACGTCATGTACGACGAGAGCGAAACGACCACGACCCGCTTCTTGGGATTTGTGGGTGATGTGTCCCGATTTGACCTGGCGATCACAACGACCGCGCACTTCTACGGCAAACGGCTCGTGGTCTGCCTCCAGACCGGACGCAGTGCGATTCTGTCGGCCGAGGAGAGTGAGGATCCGACCTACTTGGCCGACGCCTTTCGCATCTCGCCGGAGGAAGCGAACGAGATGAGTCAATTCCTTTCCGCCAACTTGTGACGGCCGGCTCCTGCCCGCACGATGTCCACCAGGGCTTCACATCGGCTCCGGTGCGCGCTCCTCGACACCTCGCCACGCATTCGAGGTTTCAATCGAGTACCTCGAATGCGTGGCTTGCAAATGAAGGCCGGCTGGGTCCTCTTGCTTCACGGGATATGATTCATGCCAAGTAAGCCCTCGTACCGCGCCATGAACTCTTGAACCACGATCCGGTGTTCCTGCTCCTCCTGAACGGGCTCCAGCGAAGCCGTCTCTCCCTCACCGATGACCCGCAGAAAATACATGGTGTGGCCGTCCTCCGGCTCGTGCCTTCCATAATATGCGCCGTACCAGACCTCGTCCACGGGGAAATACGCAGCCAACACCAGAGACCGGACATCCTCGTTCTCTTCCTGCAACTCCACGAAAAAGACGCGTTCAACCTTGTCCCGCACAGTCTCCTCAAATGTATCACCCGGGAAATCCAGTTGAATGTCGCCGTCCTCCACTGTTACCAGAAACATTAACCGACGCCCGTCACGAGGAAAGATGATGGACATGAGATGCGTGTCTTCGAAATAGAACGCCCGGTGTTCCGCACGCGGGAAGCGCACGACAGGCACGTCCAACGGCGAGCCCTCCTGTCTGCCGCATGGCGCATCACGCAGCGGCCGTACTCGACACCCTGGGTCCGCGACGCATGCAGGTCTGCACATGCCCAGATTATAGCATAGGAAGACGGTCGCTTCATTGACAGAACGACGGCATCGGACCTGTCGGAGACATGCGACCATCCAAATCAGCGAAGACGCACAGCACGGACAGCCTTCCGGTGATCTACCCGGAAAACAAACCATCACACAGCTGAAATTATGCATGCAGGAACACGCCCTACACATCCGTGTAAGCCGAGAAGAACTCCCGTGATAGAGGACACGCCCTACGCGACGGGTGCGGCGGGCGTAATGGTGACCGTGTACCCGAGACTCTCCAACTTCTTCACCGCGTTGTTGGCCGTTCGGTCCTTGCGTCGCAGGTCGAAATAATTGGCTCCCAGATCGCGATAGGTCTCGTGCCGCGTCAGCATGTGGTAAATGATCACCAGCATCGTGTGGGCGACGGCCACCGCCGCCCGATTGGCCCCGCGGCGAGCGGCAATTCGATGGTACTGTGCCGACAAGTACGTATTCTTCGTTCGGGCGGCAGACCGCGCGGCTTCGACCAAGGTGGACCGGAGCGCGGAATTGCCCTGTGTCGTTCGTCCGCTCTTTCGCTTGCCCGCACTCTCGTGATTCCCCGGAGCGACGCCCGCCCACGAGCACAGATGGGCGGCGGTGGGGAAGCGATCCATTTGGGTCCCGATCTCTGCCAGGATCGCTTCCGCCGTGGTACGCCCGATCCCGGGTATGGCGTCCAGCCGCTCCACCTCCTCCTCAAAAGGGTGCATCTGCGCCACGATCTTCTGGTCCAGTTCGGCGATCTGCCCGTCCAGAAAGTCGATGTGCTCCAGTTGGGTCTGGATCATCAGTCGCGAGTTCCGCGGCGCTTCCGCGCTGTCTGAGCAGGAGCAAAGGGATACGGGCGACTGGTACAGACCCAGCGGCTGGCACAGACCCGGCGCTAGCGGCTACCACAGACCCATTTTCCGGGTAGCCGCACCGTCGGCGCCCGCCAGCATTTCTGTCTTGTCGCGTTTGACCCTTCAGAATCACCATGCTATTATGGTGACACAAGCGACCTTTGGAATCTTGTGGTGAAGCGAGGCGAGGAATTGTCCAATCAAGACGAGCATGAGAAGCAGCACGGCCACGAACATGACCACGAGCACGAGCACGAGCACGACCACGACCAGGATCACGAAGACGGTCTGGACGAAGATGAAATCGTCATTCTGCATGACGAGGACGGGAACGAACACGAATTTCTGGTGGCGGACACCTTCGAGGTGAACGACCGCATATACGTCGTCCTTGTTGCCGCTGACGGCGAATCAGATGAAGGGTTTATTTTCCGCGTCGAGGAGAAAACGGAAGATGGCGATACGTTTACGGATTTTATCGCTATTGAAGACGACGCTGAATGGACTGAAGTCGAAAAGGAATACAATTCCTTGCTACTCGAAGACGGAGATATGTAGTCGCGGGACATGTGAGAGAGTCTACGGGATACAGGCCATCGCGCCGGATTTGACGATGTGCGCCCCGGACCTTGGCTTGGCACATGTCCCTTGTTCTGCGATCCACGCTAAGCGGCCATAGACCCGCATGATCGCCTCGATCGCCAACGGAACACGCGGATCCGGGCTGGTCGAAGACGATCATGCGACGTTACGAGTGAGCCCTCATCTTCTTGGTACATTCAGACATGCGACTCAGCGTATGACGAGAGGGTTCCCGTTCCCTAGGAACCCTCTTTGCGCGGCCTCCGATCAGGCGCGTGTCGGGTGACCCCATCGTCCTTGGCATTAGTCGGTCCGTGGAGTTACGGCCGATCCGCAGGATCCCGGGAAAACGGTCTATGAGGTTGGGATCTCTTTACATACAGCCGCCCCACAGCATATACTGAAGCCGCCAGGGAAATGCGAGATCGGCACTGCGTCGCATGATCATCTCCTTGTTGCATCCAGATTTTCATGTGCATCAGGTGATCGAACGAAGACGATCATGCCGGGTTGAGCGTGTACTCGTATTTTTTGACGTCAGCCGGACGCGTCGCTGCGCGATCCCATCATTCAGGTGAGAGGACAGTGGTCGTATGGCCAGCTTATTCGATCAGATCAAAAGCAAGACCGCGCAAGGAGTCTCAAAGGCCATTTCATCGACGGACAAGACCCTGAAGAAGGTGGACATCAATCATAACATCAGCAGACTGCAGGAAGAGTTGCGCCGCGCGCACGAGGAGTTCGGGCGCAATGCCCACCGGGAAGCCACGGTCGCGCAGGAGTCGCTCGATGTATTCCTGAATCGGTGCCGCCTGCTCGAGGAATCCATCGGACAGTTCCAAGAGAAACTCAAACAGATCGATCAGGGCGGAACCGACGAGGCGCCCACGGACCAGTCGACGGAGACCTGCGCGCAATGCGGCGCAGAGAACAGCATGGACAGCAAGTTCTGCGCCTCGTGTGGCGCCCGGTTGCACCCGGAGGCCTGAATTATCACAGTTCCCCCCTCCCCGGGAACTGTGATGAGGTCCTCAACGCAGGCGCGATCACTCCACATATAGCGTCCGAGGCGTCAGTCGGACGCTGGATGTAGCGCTCTGCGCCTGCACTTATTTGGATTATCACAGTTCCCCGGGGAGGCGTCGCGATTGTCCGAGCGTCACGAACGCGCCGCGCACCTCCCTGAAAGCCATCGGCGAGAACTGCAGGCAGACTGCGAAGACTGCTTCGGCTTGTGTTGCGTCGCCCTGTCGTTCGCGGTTTCCGCCGACTTTGCCATCCATAAGGACGTCGGCCAACCCTGCCCCAACCTGCAGCCGGACTTCCGCTGCGGCGTCCACGGAGAACTCAGGGAACGCGGTTTTCGCGGCTGCACGGTCTACGACTGCTTCGGCGCGGGGCAAAAGGTCTCGCAAGGGACTTTCGCAGGGCGCGACTGGAGACAACATCCGGAATTCCGCATGCCAATGTTCGACGCTTTCGCGATTATGCGGCAACTCCACGAGTCGCTGTGGTATCTGAATGCAGCGCTGGCCGTTGAAGCGGCCCGTCCCCTCCACGGCGCTCTCCGCCGCTCACTCGTACAGACCGAGCGCCTCACGCAACTCGATCCCAAGGCTCTGTCAGAACTGGACATCGCCGCTCACCGGGCGGACGTCAACGCGCTCTTGCTGCGGACAAGCGAACTCGCGCGAACCGCAGTCCTGCGTCAGCAGGCCGTCGCGGCGGACCGCGGGACGGCCGCCCGAGGCCGGGGGAAAAACCTCAGCGGCAGCGACTTCCGGGGCGCAAGCCTCCGGGGCGCCGACCTGATGGGCGCCGACCTGCGTAGAGCAGACCTGCGGGGCGCGGATTTGCGCGGCGCCCTGCTGATCGCCGCCGATCTCCAGGGAGCAGACCTGCGGGCGGCCGACCTCATCGGAGCCGATCTCCGCGATACCGACCTCCGCGGCGCCGACCTGACCCAAAGTCTATTCCTCACCCAGAGCCAGGTGACCGCGGCGCGCGGCAACTCCGACACCAGGTTGCCGCAGACGCTCACTCACCCCGAGCACTGGCCCGTTTCGCATCACGCCCAAGAATGAAGAATTACGATGTCGACCCTGCGGTTCTGCCGCCTCCCCCGCGCGTTGCCATTGCTGGCCACGGGATGATACTTGCTGAACCCCTGCGCGGAACAGCGCGGCGCCGCCACGCCCTTCGCCACGAGAAACTGGACCACGCCAGCCGCCCGGTCGACGGACAAAAACCAGTTGTTCGGAAACTGCGCCGTGCGGATGGGGGCACTGTCCGTATACCCGTTGACTTGGACACGATTGTGAACCGTGTCCAAGAACGGCACCAGGCCGACGAGAATGCGCTGCGCGGTCGTGCGCAGGTGGTCGGACCCGGTGGCGAACAGCACGTCAGCGTGAATCGCGATGCGGATGCCGCGGGGCTCATTGACCGCCGTGACGGCGGCCTGCAGGTTGTGGGCGCGGATATACGACTGCAGCTTCGCGAACAGGCCGGAAAACACCCTGTTCTCCCTGAGCATGGACCGCACCTGCGTTGCCTGCGCGCGAGGGAGCAGAACCTGTTGCTGTCCGCTCTTGACCGCAGAGGGCGCGGGAACAAGCGATGTCGAATGCAGCAGCCCTTTTCCCGCACTCGTGTGAGCGAACACAATCGGCGTGCTGGACCCGAAGGCAAGGTGGAGCGATTGCGCCATTTGTTGAAATTTGCCCTGGTTCACGCTGGCCATCGAATACATGATGATGAAAAACGCCAGCAAGAGCGTGATGAGGTCGCTGTATGTAAGCAGCCACCGTTCACGGACATCGTGCGACACGCGCACTTTGACCTTGTTGCGCCGGCGCACATGAGTCTTTTTCAAGAGCCACATCTCCCCGCATCCAGCCCTGAAGCGCCCGGCGACCCTGGTCGCCCGTTCCGGCATTACCCAGATCATCGCACGATGTGCATGATCAGGCAATAGTCCAATACTGCTACCTGTCCTCCCCGGAAACAACGCCTGCAAGACGATCCCGCGCGGCCACGGGCGTGCGTTGGCCACATCGACTGGACACGGATTCTTCATGGAATGAGTTGGCCCGCTATGAATTGCGCGTACCAGCGACTCAGGTAATCGTTCGGGTGGTTGATGTGATTGCCGGTCATGTCGGCGTACTCCTTGTGACGCAGCAACTCCTCATGCACGCCCGTGATGTCCGCCATGACCACGCCCGTGCCGGCCATCCCGCGCAGCAGATCCCGGTACGCGGTCTGAAGGCCGACAAACACGGTATCCGGGTTGGGCAGCATCGTGGAGACGAGAATGAACTCGGCCTGCGCATTGGCCCCTCTCACGGTATCCATGATCGAGGTGATGTTTGACTCGAACGTCTCCAACGGCATTTTTGCGGTGCCGTCGTTCATCCCGAACGCTATGATGACCAAGTCCGGGTTTTCCGCCGCAACCAGACGTTCTGCAGTCTCGCGGCCCCAATTGGAACTCGTGCCGGGAAGCGACGGATTGTGCACATTGATTACACTGTCCCAGCTGGCCCGCAGTTGTTCGGCAATCAGGTGCCCCCACATGGGTTGATACGGAGGGGCAGGCACCCATTCCGTCCAGCAGAAGCCGCTGGCATTGTAGCCTGTCGCAATGCTGTCTCCGAAGATCACCATGCGAATCGGTTCCTTCCGCTGAAGTTTCCCGATCGTCGTCGGAAGCCCTTTGCCGGCGAATTGAGGTGTTGGCCCTTTCCAGGCGCCGTCTCCACGCAGGTAGCTGACGGCAATCTGACGCTCATGAAAATAATGCTTCTCCTTGTACAGCACCTTGCCGCCGTCCGCACGTTTCTGATAAGCGCCCGTTTCAGGATGGTCGGGGTTCAGATCGGCCCTGGTCATGGAAGGGATGCGGGAGCCCTTTGGAAGGACAATTTTCCTATAATCCAAGAGGACATCCGTAACCTCTTCTCGCTTTATTCTGAATCCGGATTTCGTTATGCAGTACACATTCTCAACGACGTCAACGACGCCGGGGATGCTCTTCAAGAGGTTTTCATCAAAGTCTCCGAGAACTGGGATAAATACTTGTCGCCCTTGCCGCCTCTGTCGTGGCCTTGGTTTGGGTCAGCATGAAGCATGTCCCGCCCATCCATGTCACAGCGCGGGTCGTGCCTATCCGGTACCAGCCGCAAATCATGGCATTGGCGAATGAGAAGGTGAAACTGGGGCGGTCAAAATAGCCCCCCCTGCCGGAGACCGCGGTATTCGATATCACAAAGCCTAGTCTGGAGCCGCGCCAAGCCACGCCTCCACGAGTACGGCAGCCTCGATTCATTATTCTCCCGAGGCGCGCAACTTATGAGTCATACCGATGCTGGAACCCCACGCCGTCACGGGATCTTTTCCTGAAGCCACTTTCCGGACTCGAACCGGAGACCTGCTCATTACGAGTGAGCCGCTCTACCAACTGAGCTAAAGTGGCGTGTGGCTTGATGGTAGCGGAGGAGGGACTCGAACCCCCGACACTGCGGGTATGAACCGCATGCTCTAACCGGCTGAGCTACTCCGCCATTCTGGCGGAGAGAGTGGGATTCGAACCCACGAGACGGGTTTAAACCGCCTACACGATTTCCAATCGTGCTCCTTCGACCACTCGGACATCTCTCCAAAAGCACAGGAATTAATATAGCACGATCGTGTGCCGCACGCAACCGAAACCGCGGGCCGGCCGGAGAGATCGACCGCCTGCAGTGGACGTCCTGCTCCTGAGTCCTGCTGCGGCAGGTGCGCGCCGCTAATGCAATGGTCGCTGCGCAATGTTGTACAGACGCAACGGATCTTCGACGTGAATGCGATGGTGGTCATGACGGACAATGCCGGACCGTTTCCAATTGCCGAGCAGCAGGGAAACCGACTGCCGACTGCCGCCGACAAATTTCGCGATCTCCTCAATTGACAGCTCATGCCTGGCCGTTACCGCGCCATTCGTCGCCGGAGGACAGTCCGATATCTCCCGCAACAGATACTCGGCCAGTCTGCTCTCCAAGTTCTCAAACACGAGCGACTCAATACTGTGCAGCGCGTTGCGCAGCATTCCCCCCACAATCTTCATAAGTTGCAACGAAAATGTCGGATCGTTGCGCATGATCTCCTGAACCATTGCGGCGTCAACGACCTGCACTGCAGACGGCTTGACAGCTTCGATGTTGAGGCCGGCGTGACTGGTGAAAAAACTTCCCGGTTCCAACATCGACAGGCTGAATTCCCGGCCGCTCACGTGCGCGAAGAAGACTCGCAGGCAGCCCGAAGTGACAAAGAAGAAGAAGTTCTCATGGTCGTCCGCGCAACAGACCATTTGGTGTTTCCGGTAGTGACGCGTTTGGCTGTGCTCCATAAGCCGTGAGCGCTGATCTTCTCCCAGCCGCGGGCCGTGAGGCGGGTTCATCCGAGTCCCACCCCGACCAGTTCGCCCTTCAGCCTGGCGTGCAACTCCTGTACACCCGCCAGGAATTCCGTACTGAGCCTGGATAGGCTTGTGCCGTTCAAATCAGCGTCAACGACACTTGGATCGTACGGCAAGTAGCCCAGTATCGCCGCGAAGGACAGCATCTGCGCGACTTTGGCTCTCTGTTCACGATTCACCTTGTTGACCACGGCATACACGCGCCCGACACCGAGTTCATTGGCCATCCTGAATACCTCGCGCGCGGTCTCCACACTGCGCTGGCCCGGTTCCACCACAACGAGGAACGCGTCGACCCCTTCGGCAGTCCCGCGGCCCAGGTGTTCGAGTCCGGCTTCCATGTCCACGATCACCGTTTCATGGCGCTGCAAGACGAGATGCCGCAGAAGGTGCTTCAACAGAGCATTTTCAGAACAGGTGCATCCCCCGCCCGCCCTTGTCAGTTTTCCCATTCTCATCAGGCGGATGTCACCGCGTTCGATCACATACTTGTCCGGGATGTCGGCAACCTCGGGATTGAGTGTAAACATTTGCCCGCCTATACCCGGCTCCGCGCCCGTCCGTTCCTTGAGCAGCTGCTTGTCCTCAGAGATCGCCGTAAGCGTTTGCAGCGCGTCATCGGAAAACCCCAGAGCCATTCCAAGATTCGCGTCCGGGTCTGCGTCAATGGCAAGGACCTTGCCCTCTCTGGCGAACAGTTCGCACAACAGTGCGGACAACGTCGTTTTGCCCACCCCACCTTTTCCCGAGACTGCAATCTTCAGCCCGTGCGCCATCGCTGACCAACACCCTCTCGTGCGTGAGCCGCGGCGCCCGGTGTGATCCGATGTCCGGGTTGTGGTGCCGATTCGCCGACTCAGCAGAATTTATACGATGAATACAATACTACTAGTTGTGCACAGTCCGCTAGTCCATATTTCTGTTCATGCCAACAGCGGACTTGATTGCGCCCGGAGAAAACGGGACAGACCCCGCATTTTTGTCGGCTAGCTGACAGCTTTTCGCTCTACAGTCTGCTACCCTTGGGCGAGATAAATCGGGGAGGGAATCGCGATGGCCCAGATGCGAACCGCCGAAGAGCGCAGCGCGGACACGGGTGTGCAATTGATGTTGCACAAGGCGGACCAGGAAGGAATCGAGACCGCATTCGACCGTGCCGACTTGATGGAACCACGTTGCAAATTTGGATTGTCCGGCGTCTGTTGCCGGCACTGTCTTGAAGGCCCCTGCCGGATCTCGTTCAACGCCGAAAAAGGGCCCCAGCGCGGTGTTTGTGGGGCGACTGCCGATCAAATCGTCGCACGAAATCTCCTCCTGTTGATCACGGAGGGCACCACACCACACGTGGAACACGCTCGCGAGGTCGCCGTCACGCTGCTCGAGGCAGCGCAGGGCAAGGCTCCGTTCGCGATCCAGGACCCCGCCAAGCTCGAACGCGTCGCAAGTGGCCTGGGGCTGACCGTAGACGGCAAGGATGTCGCGCGACTGGGGGAGGAAGTCGCCCTAAAAGCGCTGGAAGACTTTCAACGCCAATACGGCGTCCTGAATTGGTTGAAGCTCAAGGGAAGCAAGCAGGCCATCGAACGCTGGGAAGCAAATGACCTGCTGCCGGCGAATGCGCATCTTGAGGTGGCAAAGGCCATCAATCGCCAGGCGATGGGCGTCGACGCGGATCCTGTCAATCTGCTCAAAGGGATTATGACGATGGGCTTGGTGGAAGGCTACAGTGGATTGCATATGGCCACCGACCTCCAGGATATACTCCTTGGCACTCCCGATTTGGTAAAGGCAGAGTATCGCTTGGGCGTTATCAAAGAGGACTATGTGAATATTGCCGTACACGGCCACATCCCGATGATGGCGGACAAAGTCGTCGAATGGGCCGAAAAGTTGGCGCCGGAAGCCGAGCGTTTGGGCGCCAAAGGAATCAATATTGTGGGCATCTGCTGTACGGCAAATGAACTCCTGATGCGGCGGGGCATCTCCGTTGCGACAAACTATGCGAGCCAAGAGCTGGCTATCGTGACCGGCGCGCTCGAAGCGGTGATTGTCGATGTCCAGTGCATCATGCCAGGTCTGCAGCGGGTGGCGGAGTGCTATCACACCGCGCTCATAACGACCATCCCATACGCCAAGATAGAAGGCGCGACGCATATCGAGTTTACGCCGGAAACAGCCGACGAGTTTGGCAAAGAGGTTGTTCGTACCGCCATCAGCCGATTCAAATTGAGAGATCGCGCGAAAGTCCAGATCCCGAACGAACGGATCGAGGCCTATGCGGGGTTTTCGGTGGAACAGTTGAGCGGCCTGTTTCAGAAGATCAACGCGGACCAACCCCTGCAACCCCTGATCGACGCCGTCGTGCGCGGCGACATCCTGGGTATTGTTGCTATCGTGGGCTGCACAACGCCGCGGCTGAAGCAGGACTGGTACAACGTAGAGGTCGCCAAACGGTTGCTGAAAAACAAGGTGCTTATCGTCGGATCGGGGTGCTCGGCGCACTCGTTGGCGAAATTTGGTCTCATGAACCCCGGAGGCCGCGAATACTGCCACCCTGACCTGAAAAAGGTCCTCGAGACCGTGGGTCAAGCGAATGGCCTTGAATCCCTGCCGCCGGCGCTGCATATGGGCAGTTGTGTGGACAACTCGCGAATCGACGATCTGTTGGTGGCCGTCGCCGAGCAACTCCATGTGGGGATCCATGAGTTGCCGGTCGTCGGTTCTGTGCCAGAGACGCACAGTCCCAAGGCTCTTTCGATTGGAACGTTCTTCCTTATGGAAGGTGTCGATGTCCATATCGGAGTGCCCGCGCCGATCGAAGGTTCATCGGTCGTCTCTCACGCGCTCTATGGCAATAAGGGTGAATTCCCGGTCACCATGGACGGACTGTTCGGCGGGAAGCTCATCTATGAACCTGATCCGGACAAGGCGGCGGAGAAGATGATTGAGCGGATCGTGCAAAAGCGGGCCGCTTTGGGATTGAGCGTGCCGGAGACGGTGTTCTGAGGTTGCGGTTTCGGATACGTGGACGCCTGTCGCAATGACCTGACCCGGACACAATCCCGCGTGTTCGGGTCAGGTCTGCATCAGTGCACGTTTTTGCGGTAAAATCGGCAGTGGCGTCTCGCCGTTTGACCGATCGGCGAAGTGCGTGAACACGCAACAGGGGAGGACGTGTTTGGCGACGGAAACAGGGCGAAACCCCCGCACGCTGCGCAGGACATTCTCCTTAATTGACCTTGGCAGCCTGTCATTGTCAAGCGTTGGCCCTGCGTTTAGCGTCTCCGCGGCCGCAGGCGTGATGATCGGCTACAGTGGAGTGTACAGTCTGGCGGCGATATTTCTGATATCCGTCCCGTTTATTACTTCGGCGTTTATTTTTCGCGTGTTAAATCAGCATTTCCCTCAATCCGGAGCTTCATATCATTGGTCCGCGCGAGTGATTGGCGTCAAGGCCTCGCGCTTCCAAGGCTGGGTTATTATTCTCGCGTATTTCGCGTCGCTCCCGCCCATTGTCGTCCCTGCGGCCCAATACACGATCGCCCTGGTGCACCCCGCCTGGCAGGCGGATCTATGGGCGAAAATCCTGATGAGCACCTTTTGGCTGCTGTTTGCCTTGCTTCTTTTGCTGTCCGGTACGCGCCCGACGGCACGTATTACACAACTGTTTTTGGCGGTCGAACTGATCTTCTTGCTGGGTTTTTCTGTGCTTGGCTTCGCCATGCTCCCCCATGCGCACTTCCCGAATTGGCATGGAAAACCCCCTGTTGCGGGAATTCTGCTCACCATGGTCGTCGCGACCACGATTCTTGATGGTTGGGAAATCGACAGCTACGCATCGGAAGAGTCGGAACAACCGAAGCGAGATCCAGGATTGGGCGGAATCATTGGCGCGCTCATCGCGCTATTCATCTATGCGGTGCTCTTCCCGTTGATTCTCGGCGAAACTCCGGCCGCGTCCCTGGCGAATTCACCCGATCCCATGGTGGCGTGGACAAATCACATTGCACCCTTTTTGCCGTCTGCCATACGCGAATCGATTCTGATTCCGATTCTCGCATCGACTGCCGGCTCTCTTTGGTTGACAGGGTACATATTGATTCGCGCGCTTTTCTCCATGGGCCGCGACCGGTTGGTTTTCCCAGTGTTTGCAACATTGAATCGCCGTGGATCACCTTCAGTGGCCACAGTAATCGTGTTCGTCGCCGTGTGGCTGATCACCATGTTGCAGTTATTCGTCCGTTCCTTGGATACCTTTTTTTCCATTATTCTGTCCACTGCGGGTTTTTTCCTGACGCTTGAGTTCATGCTCGACAGTTTCACGGCAGCCATTTTTTTGTGGAAACGACACCGCAACGGCCATTACGGAGACCTCTCTTGGCACTCTCATCGCATCATGGCCATCGGCGCTGTCTTTACGACCGTCTACCTGTCCGCCGTCCTGGCCGCGTTTCTCATGCTCAGCCCGAAACTCATTTCGCCTTGGGCCGACGGTGCGGTGCTGGGCCTGGTTGCCGCGGGTGTCGTCTTCACTCTTTATCCACGCAAACTGTCCCACCGGGTTCACATTGTCCACGTGGACGAAGAATGCGTGGGAGAATCCGCGCCCATGTCGTCAACGTGAAAGCAGACGGTGCAACGCCGTCGCGAGCCACTGTCTCCACTTGGAAACAGACCGTCCACCGTATCGTGCGCGGCGCCCGACAGACCTGATCGGCGCAAGTTCCCGCCGGCCGCCGGCGTCATTTCGACGCTTCGGGCGGCGGGAGTTTCGCCAACTGGGTCTTGTAGGCGCGCAACACGCCAAGCGCATCGTGAAACCAAGGCCCACCATAGGCCACAATGAGACCTGCGGAGAGATAATCCAGACCGCTCGCCGCCCATTCTGGCAGGGTCCCCGTCCAGACCGGCGTCAACCGCAGCATCTGCAACGGGTGCACCTGGGCAAGCGCGGCGAGCACCGCGCCGTTTGTCCCCGCCAGCATGTTGATATTGACCCGCCGCAAGGCCTCTTCGTACACTTCATCCCACTTGCTGTCGTTTGGCTTCGCCTTGGCCTCCAGGTGCAGGAAAACCAGCCTCTTCTTCATCTGCTGCGTTATGGCCTGGGCTCCCGTCGACAACGCCGCCATCACCGCGACGAATTGCATCAATTCGTCCAACGCCGTCCCCCCTCACCGCGCTCCTACTGCAGAGGGTACGCGGCGACGGTTGTCCGCTAGAACCTATAAAATCGTGGCGCGCAGCGCGCCGAGTTTATGATTGCATTCCATCCATTCCTGCTCGGGGACCGAATCGGCCACGACGCCCGCCGCCGCCTGCAGGTACGCGGTATCCCCCTGACAGACCACCGTGCGGATGACAATCGCGGTGTTGACGTTGCCGAAACAGTCCATCATCCCGATCACGCCGCCGTACGGACCGCGATGGAAGTCCTCCATCTCGTCAATAATCTCCATGGCGCGCACCTTCGGCGCCCCGGTGAGCGTTCCGGCCGGAAATGTCGCCAGAAACACCTCAAACGGGCTCACACCGGGGCGGACGCGCGCCGTGACGAGCGAAACGAGGTGAAAGACATGCGAGTACTCCTCCACCTTGAGGAGTTCCTTGACCTCCACCGTACCCGGCACCGCAATTCTCCCAAGGTCGTTGCGGCACAGGTCCACCAGCATGACATGTTCGGCGCGCTCCTTCTCATCACCCACCAACTGTTCAATCAATCGCGCGTTTTCTTCGGGCGTCGCTCCCTTGCCTTTTGACGTTCCGGCAATCGGCTTCATCTGGGCAACCCCGTCGTCCACCCGGACCTGCACCTCCGGACTGGCGCCAAACAGCAGGTAACCGCCGTAGCGCGCGTAAAACATGTACGGCGACGGGTTCATCACGCGGAGCCTGCCATAGATCTGCAACGTGTCAAAATGGCCCTTGATCCTCATGCGTTTGGCCACCTGACACTGAAATATATCCCCCGCGAGAATGTACTCCTTCACGCGCTTGACCCGTTCGACATACCGGTCAAACTCGACGTCTTCTGCGACCTCGAGCAGCGCAGGATCGTATCCCGCGAATACGGGGGGGGCGTGCGACTCCCCCAGCAGCCGCAAAACCGTGTCCCATCCCACCGCACCGTCAACGCCGGGAAGGTCGTGCAGGTACACGGTCACCTCTTCGGGCGTGGCGTGGACAACAATCCGGTGAATCTGCAAGTGCACATCGTCAATCTCGCGGTCGTCCGCCGTCGTTTCCGGAATCGCTTCAAAGTACCGAATGGCATCATAACCAAAAAAGCCGAGATAGCCAAACGCGTACGGTGCAAGTCCTTCCTGCACCGCAAACTGGCCCATCACCGCATCGAGAAGTGCAGGCAGATCGCCCCGGATTTCCGTTTCACGCGGAGATTGGATGTGCCGCTCCAGTCCGTACAGGCCGTCGACGTGCAGCAGATTGCCCTTTGCCCGCACCGAAACCACAGGGAAGAGTCCGACGATCGATGAAGCGACGGCGCGCGACGCGCTGCTCGAAGAATCCAGCAGGAATCCGTTCTCCTCGCCAAACTCGCGCACAAACCGAACGAAGAAGGAAAACGCGTCCACGTTCTCGGGCTTGATTCTGTGTATGGTCGTTTCCACCGCGATGCGTTCCTGCGTCTTGCCCGACCCCATCATGCGTTTTGCGCCTCCCCGACACACGACTCCAAGTCGACCGTCGAGCGGCGCACGGCGGGTTCGCGCTGGACCGCGGACTGATCCTTTAGGTCTCCTGCGACACGCAGGAAGTTTCTCACCATCTCATGGCCGTATTCGGTCAGAACAGCTTCGGGGTGAAACTGCACGCCGTAAATGGGGTGTTCAATATGCTCCAATGCCATCACCATCCCAGACTCGGTTCTTGCCGTCACCTTCAGGCTTGCAGGCAGTGGTTCCCGTACGATCAGTGAATGGTAACGCGTCACCAGAAAGCGTCGCGGCAATCCCGCGAAGATCACCGAGCCGCGGTCTTGTTCGATCATCGACACCTTCCCGTGCATGACCTCGTCGGCCCGCACGACTTCCCCGCCGAACGCCTGCCCGATGGTCTGGTGTCCCAGGCACACGCCGAGCATAGGGACTATCCCGGCCGCCCGTCGCACGAGGTCCAGTGAGATACCCGCCTGAAAAGGGGTGCACGGCCCCGGGGAGAGCACGATCCCCGAGGGATTCGCGGCAAGCACGTCGTCCACGGAGACTTGGTCATTGCGGTGAACGTTCACTTCTACCCCGGCCATCAGCATATATTGCACCAGATTAAACGTGAATGAGTCGTAATTGTCGATGACAACAATCACCCGGTCCACCACCCTTTGAGCAAAATAAAAAAACCACCGCCGGATCGGATGTGGCCGAGTACGCAGTCGCTCCCATGGGACCGCCCGCCATTTGCACTTCCTCAGCTCAACTCGACTCCGCTGTCTCGACCGACGCCGCTCCCGGCGCCGCATCATGAAACGATTCTACTCCCCAAGCCTGTGATCCGTCAACAATGCAAGCGAGCATGGTGGGCCTAAGTGGACTTGAACCACTGACCTCACGATTATCAGTCGTGCGCTCTAGCCAGCTGAGCTATAGGCCCATGGTTGCGGGGGCAGGACTTGAACCTGCGACCTTCGGGTTATGAGCCCGACGAGCTGCCAACTGCTCCACCCCGCGACATCACATCGTACCGACGGACTGTTGGAACGGGTTGCGGACCTACGCACCGAGAACCTATCCGTGATCCTGCGAAAATCCGGTGCGTCAAGATCGAACGAACTGCCTGCTGTCACAACCGACCGCGAGAACAGGTTGTGGTGGGCGGTGGCAGGATCGAACTGCCGACCCCTCGCGTGTGAGGCGAGTGCTCTCCCGCTGAGCTAACCGCCCCTGTTATCCGGCGCCGCTTCTGCCGCACCTGCGCCCAACCGACATATCGGCGACGGGTACGACAGAAACGCTGCCGTTCGTGGTGACCCCAAGGGGATTCGAACCCCTGTTCCCGCCGTGAAAGGGCGGTGTCTTAACCGCTTGACCATGGGGCCGTGTGGCTCCCCGAGTAGGATTCGAACCTA
>JAKACR010000204.1 GCA_021821225.1 Bacillota bacterium
GGCGCCCCCTCTGCGCCCCCCCGGCCTGCCCGCCGCCTCAGACCGCTCGCCGCGATCCGCCGACCCGTTCTGTTCGCCATTGCCCAACCCGCCGCGCATTGCGCGCCGGCTTCCCGTCGTTTCAGCCTGTGCTCCGCGCCGCGCCACCCGGCCTGATGCGGCATATCCGCCCCGCCCCGCCGCCCGTCTGTTCACCATGGGACACCTCCGATTCCATATTCCTGCCGTCCAGCCGTCAGCCCTTACTGTTCAGGCGTTCCCGATGCTCCATCCCGTTTTATCGCAGGCGTCTCGCTCAGCAATTCACCCATCATTTCATCCAGGCGCTCCCGCTTGCCGGAAAGATACAGGTAGCCGAGCAACGCTTCAAGACCGGTGCTGAGCCGGTACTCGCCCACCGTGGCGCTGCGGGGAACCGAGGCTGATTTTGCGTTGCGGCCGCGCATGACCACACTGTGTTCCCGCTCCGTCAGAAGCGGGAACACCCGCGACAGCCTGTCCGCCTGTCCGCCGGCCTGCACATAGCGCACCGCCATGCCGTGCAGTCGCCGGGGGCGCCGCTCTCCGCGCTCAACCAGCATCCGGCGCACCGCGAGTTCCCACACGGCGTCTCCCACATAAGCGAGCGCAAGCGGCGAAACCTGAAAAGCCCGTTCCTCCAGATCGCGGTCATCCATCACTGAGCGCGCCGCCAGCGCACACCCTGCGCCGTATCCTCAAGCTCGATGCCCAATTGCCGTAGCCGCTCGCGAATGCGATCCGCGGCCGCAAAGTCGCGCGCCTTGCGCAGCGCGGTGCGTTCCGCCACCATTTGCTCCACATCCTCATCCAAAATGCCGGCGGCGCGCGGCGAAAAGCCGAACAACTCCAGCCAGTCGTCCAATTTTCCCCGCCACGTCCGCAATCCCGCCTTGCTGACCGTCTCGCCGCGCAAGTAGATGTTCGCGTCGCGCACCAGGTCAAACAGCGCGCCCATGGCGTCCCCCGTGTTGATGTCGTCGTCCATGGCGCGGACAAGACGCGTCTCGTACGGCGCCAGATCCTCGGGCAACCCTTCGGGCAAGTGCGCCTCTTTCGCCCGCAGTTCAAGATGGTCGAGACAGGAGTCGATTCTTTGCAACGCCGATACCATCTGCGCCATCACCTCCTCCGAATAATTCACCGGATTGCGGTAGTGCGACGACAGAAGGAACATACGCACCGCTCGTGGATCGTACCGTCGTACAAGGTCGTGGACAAAAACACTGTTGCCGAGCGATTTCGACATCTTCTCGTTGTTGATGTTGACATAGCCGTTGTGCATGAACCAGCGCGCGAGCGGAGCGCCAAAACGCCCTTCACTCTGCGCAATCTCATTTTCATGATGAGGAAACATCAGATCGTGGCCGCCACCGTGAATGTCGATGTGTTCGCCAAGATAGCGGTGGATCATCGCGGAACACTCGATATGCCAGCCGGGCCGTCCCTGCCCCCACGGGCTGTTCCACGCCGGTTCACCCGACTTTGCCGCCTTCCACAGCACAAAGTCCTCCGGATGCCTTTTCCATTCACTCACATCGACGCGGCTTCCGACCCGCAGGTCCGCGACGGTCTGTCCGGACAGCTTGCCGTAATCAGAGAAGCGCGCTGTCTCGTAAAACACGTCGCCCCCCGCCTCATAAGCGTATCCTTTGTCCACAAGTGCGGCAATAAACGCGATGATATCGTCCATGACCGCCGTGACGCGGGGATGCGCATCGGCCGGTTGAATGCCGAGCGCCGCCGCGTCTTCGTAATATGCCTCAATATAGCGGGACGAAACAGCGTCGACCGTCGTTTCGAGTTCGTTTGCCCGTGCGATCAGCTTGTCGTCGACATCCGTGAAATTTTGCACGAACGTCACGTCATAGCCCCTGTAGCGCAGGTATCGGCGCACCATGTCAAATACGACGAACGCGCGCGCATTTCCGATGTGAAAATAATTATATACCGTTGGACCGCACGAATACATGCGAACCCGCCTGCCGTCCGCAGGCGTGAAGAGTTCCTTGCAACCCGTCAGGCTGTTATAGAGGTGTACAGGCACGATCGCCCTCTCCTTCCCCCGGCGCCTCGCATGTCCGGGCCGCCAGCTCGGCCAGTCGGCGTTCCAGGTCCTGCAATCGATCCTGCATCATGACGAGCTGTTCCGCAACTGGATCGGGCAGGTTGGTCTGATCCAGTTCATCCACCCGACGCCCGTCCAGGACCACGACGCGGGCTGGTATGCCGACCACCGTCGCGTTTTGCGGCACGGATTTCAGCACCACGGAACCTGCGCCGATCTTGGCATAGTCACCCACCGTCAGCGACCCGAGCACCTTCGCCCCTGTCGCGATCATCACGTGGTTGCCGATGGTGGGATGCCGCTTGCCTTTCTCCTTGCCCGTACCGCCCAGCGTGACCCCCTGGTACAAGACCACGTAGTCCCCGATTACGGTTGTTTCACCAATGACCACCCCGTGGCCGTGATCGATAAACAAGCCCTTGCCGATTACCGCGCCGGGGTGAATCTCGATCCCCGTGAGAAAGCGGGCAAACTGAGAGATCACCCGGGCTGGCGTGAACCAGCCGCGGCCGTGCCATGCGTGTGAGATGCGGTACATCCATACGGCATGCAGGCCGGAATATGTCAGAAAAACTTCCAGACGCGAACGGGCCGCCGGGTCCATCTGCATCACAATGTCGATATCTTCCCGCAGCCGCTCGAACATCACCGTCACCTCCCGCCGCAGCCGAAAAAATACGTCTCCAGCCCAGCCGGAGACGGTTATTCGCCCGTATTGCCACGAAAGTACTCTTCCGGATGTCCGCGTTCACAATCGTTCCCGTTCTTCGCCGCAGCGCGCGGCTGCCACACGCAGGCATCATTGATTCCGATCATTATAGCGCGCTTTGCGCAGCCGTTCAACTGGCTGCCGTCGGTTGTGCTGCCGTCGACGGCAGCCGACGGCAGCGGTGCCGATGAACCGGCACCATTCTCCCGCGCGGGATCTCCACTCACGCGTCCGCCCGCGCAAACTGCTCAAGCGCGCTGTGCACCCGCTCCAACGTACGCGCACGGCCGAGCAGGACAAGCGAACGGTTCAGGTCCGCGCCGTGCAGTTGCCCGAACAAAGCGGCGCGCACAGGCATGTACAGGTCTTTGCCCTTGATTCCGAGCGCCGTCTGCACACGTTTCAACAGGTCCTTGACGCTGTCGGCGTCCCATGACTGGGCGTTCTTTAGTTCCATAGCCAACTGGCGCAAAACGCGGGCGCTGTCCGGGAGTTCCAGCAGTTCGGCCGCGTCGTCGCAAAACTCGCGCGAGTGCCCGAGCAACGAAGCCCCGACCTGGGGAATTTCCGCCAGACAGGCCACTTTGTCGCGATACAGCTCAATCATCTCGACCATCCAGGCCGGTCCGGCCACATCCCTCATCACATCGTCAAAAGGCGCCAGGTGTTCCTTGGCCAATGGCAACAGATCCTTCGGACTGCGCTCCCGGATGTAGTGCCCGTTCATCCAGGCTAGCCGGACAGGATCAAAAAAAGCACCGCTGCGGCTCACCCGATCAAATGAAAACTGAGCGATCAATTCATCGCGTCCCAGAACCTCCCGCTCTCCGGCGGGAGACCAGCCGAGCAGCGCAAGAAAATTGAACATCGCCTCGGGCAGATAACCAAGCGCCCTGTACTGTTCGATAAACTGCACGATGGACTCGTCGCGCTTGCTCAACTTCCGTCCGTCGGGACCGAGGATCAGGGGCACATGCCCGAATGCCGGCGGTTCCCAGCCGAACGCCCCGTAGAGATACAATTGGCGGGGCGTGTTGGAGATATGCTCCTCACCGCGAATCACGTGCGTGATCTCCATCAAATGGTCGTCAACCACACAGGCAAAGTTATAGGTGGGAATTCCGTTTGACTTTACGATGACAAAGTCGCCGCCCGAACCGACCGCATCAAACGTCAGCGGGCCGCGGACAAGATCCGCGAACCCGATCTCCGCTCTGTCATCGGGCACATGAAAACGGACAACCGGCGCCCGGCCGGCCGCGCGCATGGCCGCACGCTCTCCTTCGGACAGGCGGCGGCACCGCCCATCGTAACGGGGCATTTCACCGGACTCCAACGCGGCTTCCCGCATGTCCGCCAGTTCTTCCTCGGTACAATAACAGTCGTACGCAAGCCCCGCCCGCCGGAGCCGCTCGACGTATTCGGCATAGATCGGCAGCCGCTCCATGCAGGTGTACGGCCCGTGCGAACCACCCACCTGCACTCCCTCATCCCATTCTATGCCGAGCCAGCGCAGTCCGTCCACAAAATCGTCGGTCGCCCGCTCCACATTGCGGTCGATGTCCGTATCTTCGATCCGCAGCATGAACACACCGTTGTGGCGGCGCGCGAACAAATAATTGAACAGCGCCGTGCGGGCGCCGCCGATATGCAGATGTCCTGTGGGACTCGGCGCGTAGCGCAAGCGAACCGCCATCATCTCACCCCATTTTAAGAGGTTGTTCAAAAAGAGGGCAGAACTCCCCGGAGCATTGCCGCGTCATCGCCAGAAATGCTCCCTCACGTACCCAACAACGTACGCTCGGTCCGCATTTCTGGCTGCTTTCTTGCACTGCGTGGGTCTTACCTGCCCTCTTTTTGAACAGGCTCTTTAAGAGGTTGTTCAAAAACTGGTTCTTTAGACCATCGGGTTACCTCTCTTGCGCCTCATCCAGCATGACCACCGCCTGAACCGCGATCCCCTCGCGGCGTCCGACAAAGCCCATGCCTTCCATCGTCGTCGCCTTGATGCTCACGCAATCTGCCGGAATACCCATCTTATGCGCCAACAAGTCTATCATGCGCTTCTTGTGAGGGGCAAGTTTCGGCTCCTCCGCGAGCACCATCGCATCCACGTTCACAACCCGGCAACCGCGTTCGCGGACAAGGCCCATGACCTGTTCCAGCAACGCCACGCTCGAAGCGCCGCGAAACCGGTCGTCCTCGTCAGGGAAGTGCTCGCCGATATCTCCGAGCGCGAGCGCCCCGAGCAAGGCGTCCATGATGGCATGCGTCAGAACATCCGCGTCAGAATGACCGAGCAATCCGCGCTCATGCGCAATCTGCACACCTCCGAGCACAAGCGGACGAGAATCGGCAAATCGATGCACGTCAAAACCCAGTCCCACTCTCACTGCGAAGCCTCCCACATCTGCATGAACCGCCTGTCCTCAGGCCCTGTGATCTTCACGTTCCAGGCTGAACCAGCGACAACGGACACGGCATGCCCGGCGCGCTCCATCAAGGCCGCGTCGTCCGTCACCTGCCAAGATTCCCGCAGCGCTCTGCGGTGCGCCGCCAGCAACCAGTCCCGGCGAAACACCTGCGGTGTTTGCACCTGCCACACGTCATCGCGGGCCAGTGTCTCGACAATCCTTCCGCCTGC
>JAKACR010000205.1 GCA_021821225.1 Bacillota bacterium
TTGGGGTATCCCCCTCTCCCGATCTACCAATTCTATAACACCATACTATCGAACCCACGTTCGAATTGCAACCGATGCTGAGTTAACGGGATAGCCACATACCTGAAAACCTCTATATGCCGATCAGACTTTATCCGCGGCGGGCGTCAACCGTTCCATCAAACCACCTCCGGCGCATCCGCTCCGGACTTTCGCTTCTCATGGCGACTCCTCCACAGCACGTACCCCACGCACAACACCGCCACCACCGCCGGGATCCCGACAAACGTCCCGACAAAAGGATACGCGGCCAGGCACAGCGCACAGGCGATCCCCGCGCACACGTTTCCCGTCCAGGACCGGATCAACCGAACCCCGGCAGCCATTTCAAGAATGTAAGTGGCGATGCCGAGCTAGTTGGGAATATAAACCAATCGGTTCATGCCGATGTGGAACACATTCGCGATGACCAGCCCGGTTCCTGCCAGCGCACCGACCAGCAGCACCGCCCTCTGCGGCGTCGATCGCCGCTCGTCGATCCGGTTCAGCCACTTCGGCGCCAGTTTTTCCTGCGACAGCGAGTACGCCAAGCGGCTGATGCCGGCGACAAACGCATTCGTGGTGCCCAGGCAGATGACGAGGGAAAGGACGGCCGTCACTGCCGCCCCGCTTTTGCCAATGGTATCGGCCATCACCTGGGCCAACGACGCGTCGTCCATCGCCTGCGCCAGCGACTGTCCGCCAATCGCGTACGAATGCGTGCCGATTACCGCCAGGGCGATCCCGAAATACAGCACGCCCACGATGACGACCACACCCCAGGGGACATGTGATAATCCCAATTTCGGCAGGCGCACTGCAGTGCATATAGTGTTCGGTTAAAACCCAAAACACTATATGTAGGATCATGGCGCCTGCACAGGTGACTTTATCACATGTCCCCTAGGTGGCCCGCATCACATCCCGTTCGGGACGGTGAAACTCCGGCTCCAGACTCGCGATCGCCTCCCATCCGAAAAACGACCAGAAGATGAGCATGGCCGCCCTGCCGACCGGGCCGAGCACCGGGTTCGGAAACGGCGCAATCAGGGCGCTTGCCCGCACGGACGGGAGCGCGGTCAGGATCGTCGCCAGCAGAACTGCGGTGACGAGTCCGCTCGTCGCCAATTGCACCCTCCCGCTCGTCCGGAGTCCGAGATAATTGCCGACAACCGCCCCGGCCAACAGGATCGCCGCAATGACAAAAGCCATCCCGCCTGGCAGATGAAAGACGTACGCCACATAGATGCCGCCTGTCAGCGGCACGATGAACTGACCGGCGGAAGCGGCGATGAAATAGAACCAACCGACAAGCGCACCTGCGTACCGCCCGAACGCCTTCTCGACAAAAGTGGAAACCCCGCCGGCGCTGGGATACTCCCTGGCCAGAAACGCAAAGGTGTATGCAAGCGGAATGCTCAGCAGGATCATCCCGCCCCAGGAAATCAGGGCGCCAGCGCCTGCGATCCCCGCGGTCATCCCCGGCAGGACCAGGATGCCCGACCCAATCACGGCGCCCAAATAAAGGGCGATCCCCTGCCACACCGAAATTGAACGTCTGAGCGTATCCGGCATATTCTTCCCCTCCCGGTCTTGGTTATATAGACAACATACAGGCTCATCCGCTAGAATGGCAGATGATCATGGAGGCAAAATCAGCAACCTACGCTGCATTTTGCATTGGTTTCCTTCTTCCGTCCTGCATAGTGGAGGTGAAACAATTGGACCTCATTGATGTCCGGCTTTTGGCGCTTCTTCAGGAAAACGGGCGGACCACCGTCAGTGAACTGTCAAAAGCGGTGAATCTCAGCCGCACGAGCATCGCCGAGCGATTGAGCCGACTGGAGGAACGAAACGTCATCACCGGATTCACCGCCCGCGTATCACCTTCCGGTGTGGGCCGCGATGTGCTCGTCATCATCGGAATCAGCCAACTGAACGTGTCATGCCGCAAATTTGAAGACTTCATCGCGAACGACCCGGATATCATCGAATGCCATCGGGTCACCGGAGCGATCAGCTACATCATGAAGGCCGGCCGTACCCTCGATGGCCGGACTGGAGACTCTCGTGGACCGCTTGATCCCCTTCGGCAGGGTCAACACCTCCGTGGTGCTCTCGTCTCCCGTCGCGGACAGGCCCATCTTCCCGCCGGGTAGCCAGGATCCTTCTGAAAAAGAATCCTACTGAGGCGAAGTGATGGCGATCTTCCATCTGCCACCCCTCTTTTTTAGGCTCAATCAAGCCTTATGATTCGCTGGTGTTCGAATGCGCCGCACATGGCAGACCATGTATACCATATCTGCGTCACGGTCGGCTTGCGGATTCTTGCTGTCCTATTCGCAAATGCTCATCTCGGTGTCCTGCGGTGGTATATTGGGGTCAGGGGGCGAGGAGCATGGACGAACGGCTGTGGCGGACGATCGTGAACTGCGAGACCACATTGGATGGCCAATACGTCTACGGCGTGATCACGACGGGGATCTTCTGCCGGCCATCCTGCCGATCCGCGACCCACGGTCACGGACATCGCCCTGGCGGTCGGCTTTCGGAGTCTGTCCCACTTTTCGACCGTGTTCCAGCGGGCAACCGGGCATCGTCCGTCCGCTTACCGGGCCGTCCATGCGATGAACGAATCGGCAAAGGAGGTCTCCCGTGAAACACGCGCCGACACCTGTTTATTGGGATACCCTGGAATACCGCGCCTGGACATTCCACTTGGCGGCCACAGATCAAGGCCTGTGCCTCATCACTCTGCCGAACGAGACGTTTGACGCCATGAGGAAATGGTTAGAAAAGCATGTCCCCGGCGCCGTTCTTGTGCGCGAAAGAAATACCCTGCAACCCTATCGCGACCAGATTGCCGAGTATCTGTCGGGACGGCGCACCACGTTCACGCTGGCGCTCGATTTCCGGGGGACGCCGTTTCAGATGAGAGTTTGGCAGGCATTGCGTGAGATCCCGTTTGGAACCACCCGGAGTTACTCGCAGATCGCCGCAGATGTCGGCAGCCCCAAAAGCGTGCGGGCGGTCGGCGCCGCCAGCGGGGCCAATCCACTGCCGATCGTCGTCCCCTGCCACCGGGTCATCGGCAAGGACGGCACGCTCACCGGGTATGGGGGCGGACTGGACATGAAGGCGGAACTGCTGCGGCAAGAAGGCATCCAAACAAGATAACTTATCCATTCGGACTGCTGCGGTCCGCCATTAAAAATCGAATGCCGAGAGGCTATATAAAAAATGGGGGTGCCGCTTTGATTCAGATATTTAATTATATCGAAGAACTTATCAATATCGATAATGATCGCTTTACTAATACTTTGGGTAGATTGAGTGAAGAACTCAGCAAAGAGCAGCCGTATCCGTTCAATTTTTTCGTTCAGGCTAGTATACGCAATACAGTCAAGCCCTTTGTGTCTGAGTCTGCCCGAGATAAAAGATTGCAACGGTTAGTGGACCATAATTTGACCAAGATTGCAGAGGAAAGTTGTGAACGGGTATCGACCCTTTTGCCTTCGCCAATCAAGAATATTGAAGTCCATATTTTTCCCGCCTTCGAGAGAGGTGG
Organism: Bacillota bacterium; assembly: GCA_021821225.1. The sequence continues at coordinate 3,587 of JAKACR010000205.1, forward strand.
AGGTTGTACGATTGCTCCAGGGAAAATATTTGTCAGTGTGAAGATTGATGAACTTGCTCCGGTCAGACTCCAACGAAATATTGCACACGAATACAGTCACAGCGTTCGTATGACCCAAAAACCACAAGCCGCACAGCATGGTTACGGAGCGGAAGTACCCTATTCGGTTAGGGATTATCTTGTCTTTGAAGGGCTGGCGATGGTAGTGAGTGAAACATTGTACCCGGCTCCGATCCCTCCTGTCGAATTGTCCGACGCGGATGAAAATGCATGGTGGAGCGGGGCGAAACTCGACGCGGTCGGCAGCGATGGATACATAAATCATATCGGTGAACGCGCTTATGAAATCGGCAGCCGGATCGTAAGGGCATACATGCAAAATCGTGGCATGTCGATCGTAGCACTCCATTACCTGACCGATCACGAACTCTATTGGAATAGCGGTTATGAAAAAGTTAGATAAAGCGACGGTTGACCTGTCGATCCTGAACAAACGGGACGAAAATGCCATAAGACGAAGTGTGGCACGCTCACCGGGTATGGGGGAGGACTGGAGATGAAGGCGGAACTGCTGCGGCTAGAAGGTCTCCCACAGCGGCGGAAAGGCGCAGGCACTGCGCACCAATGGCAGAAGCCATGAAAAGAGCGGTCCCCGCAGGAACCGCCCGCATCGCATGCCGCCGCAACCGCCAAATCCCCTACTGCACCGTGACCTGGCTCACGTTCAGCCAGTTCGAACCGCTCGTGGCCGGCACTTCGAGCGCAATATCGTTCATTCCCGCACTCAGCGTCACGGTCTCCTGCACCGTCGACCACGTATCCCATGATGCCGTCTGCGGGAAAGACAGGGTCGCCGCGTCCTGTCCATTGACGTACAGCGTCCTGGTCGATGCGGAGCCATTCCCGTTGCTGAAGCGAACGGTGAGCGTATACGTGCCCGCCGCGTCGGCGTAGACTGGCCATGTCACGTATTCGTTGCCCGCGGAGCCTCCCCAGCCGCCGATGTTGCCGTTGTCCGGCTCGTAGCTGCCGCCGTTTTGCAGGTAAAATACATACGGCGACGAGACGCCGCTGTTCGTATTCGTCATTGTCGCGGACATGGCGCCGTACACGGAAATGCCCTGGGGCGACAGCGTGCTGGCCGCAGACGGGAAGTTCTGGACGGCCTGCTGTAGGGTGGCCATGTCGTTGAGCGCCATGACCGCGCTGAGTTCTGTCGACAGGTCGATCGGATTGCTTGAGGACACCGTCGGCGCCGGCCCGGCCCAGTCCGGCCCGAAGATGCCGGCGTCATTGGTCGCCTGATCGTTGCTCCAGAGCGATTGCAGGTTGGCCTGCAGAAAATTGAACAGTGTCGCATTCCCACCGTCCACCTTCGCCAGTTCGACCATGTAGCGCATCAGGATCCCCTTGAACAGTCCGCCATCTCCCTGCGATCCGCCGGTCATGACGAGGTTCGACCCGCCAAACCGGTTGATCGCCGCACTCGCCGCGAGCTCCGCGTCGTTCAGATAAGACACATTGTGCGTTGCCAGATACAGTTTCACCCCGGCGCCGATCACCAGCCCGTAGTTGTAGGTCCACTGCGCCGTGCCGCCCGATGGAAACGTATTCTGGTTCATCGCCGCGCTCCAGTCCCCCCCCCGTCAAACACGGTTCCGGCCGGATAGGACGTGCCGCCGACAGTCTGCGCCGACGACAGCGCGAGCGTGTTCCATTCCCAGTTGTACGTAAGCGTCAAATCCAAGACACCTTGAACTGAGCCCATCATTATGAGAGTGTCGTCCATGACGACAAACCTCCCTGCCAGGCGGCCCGGTGGGGAGGTTTATCATGCTATGCTCTTACTTA
>JAKACR010000206.1 GCA_021821225.1 Bacillota bacterium
CCGCCAATTCAGGCACAAGCGCGTAATTCGAGACAATAACCGCACCGTGCACGCCGCCCGGCTGCAGATGACCTGTGACTGCCCCGCCGTCAAACCCGCCTACGGCGGACGATCCGGGGCGGACGGTCCTGTGCGCCGTCGCCGGAAGCGGCACGCTGATTGAGCGCGCGAGCGTGTTCTCCACGGGCCAGATCAGACTGGCATCCTGCGGGGCGACATCCGCGCCATAGCCCGAGAACACGATGGACAGGTACGGCAAGCGGCCGTGGCTTGCATAGGGAGTAAAATTGAAGTGATCTTTTTCTAGAATACGGATGGTTGCGGCCACCAGTCCGTCGTCATTGCGCGGAAAAGGGCTGTTCGATCCGTTGTTCTTGCCTGCGTAGTATGCCTCGCCATGCGGCAAAGGAAGAAATTGACCCGGATGAAGTGGATTGCCCACGACCGAACCGGTCAGATTGAACTGGCCGTACGACACCTGCTTGTAGTAGCTTGCGACAGAACCCGTCGCGCCAAAATACAATTTTTGATAGACAGAAAGCGGTTGCGTGGCGTGCTGGCCGCGAAAAACCACGCAGACCACCAACATGCGTGCGTTATGCGCGGGAGGGGATGGAGAAACTGCCGGTATCGCGCCCCCGGCATGCGCCACCCTGCGGTCGATCGCCATCGGGGAGGATGTCCGGCGCGCCGCCCTTGGCGCACCGCCTTCCGTCGCGAGCGCCGAGCGCCTGAAAGCGGCGGCCTTCATCCCCATCGCGAAACGTCCGTGCGATACAGCCACCACGCCGCACGCCAGTACACCGACAATTACAGCAAACCACACCTTCGTCCAACGCAAAACTGATCCCCACCCGCCATGAAAACATCACCGTTCCGCTGTTCGTCGATCTTCTCCGTGTCCGCACGGGAACGGATATCAATCTACTTGATCTTACAACGGAAGTCGGGCTTGTTACAAGAACCCGCCGCGGGGCGTCGCAAGCAGATTCTCCGATTCCGCCACCCCACCGTACAATATGGTCCACAATGTACTCGCGGCGCTCTCGCCGACGGCGGCAAACGTGCGGCCGAACAGCCGGCAGGCGGCGTCCTTGCCGAGCCCTCCGGCGTGCGCCACAAATCGCTCCAGAGACGTATGAGAGTTCGACAATTCCACACACACCGCCGCATTGGCGACGGTCGCGCGCACCTTGCGCGCGTTGCGGACAATCCGGGAATTCCGGCTCAACAGTCGTTCGATCATCCTCTCGTCAAAGCCGGCCACCACCTCCGGCGCAAAGTCCGCAAACGCCGCGCGAAACGCTTCCCACCTCCGTTCGACCACCATCCGGCTGAATCCCGTAATGAACACCACCTTGGTCAAAACGGCGAAAAACTGCCGGTCGCTCCCGGCCCAAACATGGTTTTCCTCCATTCTCATCACCGCCCGCTCTCAGAGTAACCTGATTGCGCGGGGTTGGCGATATGATTTTGGACAGTGACCACTCTTATAGGATGTTCAAAAAAACTGCCGCCGACGGCGACAGCACACCATCCAGGTCCATTTCCCTTCCCTCAACGCCGCACACCGATCCTCTTCAGACGCCAACGGCGGCCCATCCCCCGCCTCTTTCGCACTGTCCGGCGCATCGCCCACAAGGGAGCGACAGCAAGCAGCGCGAGCGCGATGATGATGGCGGGACCGATCGTCTCCGACTCCACGACGGGTTCGAATGTCAGGGTGGTCGGCGTATGACCGTCGATTCTGACAAACATGCCGTCGGCCGCAAACGTCGTTGCGGTGGCGGGCAATTCCACGTATTGGTAGTAAGCGTCATAAAACCGCATGCTCCCTGAGGCGATGGTGCCACCGTAGCGCCAGTCGCCCAAGACGGACTGGCCAATCGTTATCTCGCGCAAAAATGGGTTGGCCGGTTGGAATGGGTTCAAGGATATAAAAAGCCACAACAGCATGGTGACCACACCCGCCAGCCAAATCAAGGCCGCCGACGATACCCTTCTCTTGCGCGAGGTTGCGCGCAAAACGAGTATTCTCCTGCGGTTGTGCATGGTCGTCGCCTCCCGGCTCCGTCAAGAGACGAAGCCCGCCGCTCGGTCCCGCCCATCCTCCGCCCGGAGCGCCGGCTGGATCGAAGGGAGACCGTCCATACAGCTTATGAGCCGACAAGCCTCCATATCCCCGCAATACCGCGTTGACAGACCTTTTTCCCGCTTTAGAAAATAATGGCGCTTCAACATCGTACGCCACACCCAGTTTCAGGCGCCGCCGCCACAGTCCACCTACTCTTGTTCCGCCACCATGGCTGCAAGACGCTGCACGGCGTGGTCGCTGTCCGATCCTTCGGCGCGCAATGTGACCGTCGCTCCCTTAGGAATCACGAGCGACATCACGCCCATGATGCTCTTGGCGTTGACCGTTTTACCGTCTTTTTCCAATATCACGTCGCTGCTGAACTTGTTCGCCTCTTGCACAAACAGCGCCGCGGGCCGCGCCTGCAGTCCCGCCTTGAGATTCACCGTCACCGTTCGTTCTGCCATCATACGTGCCTCCTGTAAGCGTCCTCAGACGCACAAAATCTCACTCAGAAAATTGACAAGCAAACAGGCATATACGACTATGCCTTTAATTATCACATTATACCAGTAAAGCGCGGCACATGCTACGGCAGTCCCTGTTTAGACCGCAACTTTTGTGCCAATTCGTCCAATCTTCTCAGCCTATGATTCAATCCCGACTTGCTCACCTTCTCAGGCAGCGCCTCACTCAGTTCCTGGAGCGTGATTTCCGGATGGGCCAGCCGCTTCTCGGCCACAACGCGCAATTTGGGGGGAAGCCGGTCCAGGCCGATCTCCTGCTCCAGAAAACGGATGTTTTCCAGTTGTCGCACTGCGGCGGAAATCGTTTTGTTGAGATTGGCGGTCTCGCAGTTCACCAGCCGGTTGACCTGGTTGCGCATCTCCTTGACGATGCGCACATCCTCAAAGTGCAGCAGGGCCTGATGGGCGCCGATCAATCCCAGAAATTCGACGATCTTTTCGCCCTCTTTTACATAAATGACAAAGCCCCGTTTGCGCGCGATCACTTTTGCATGCAGTTCAAACCCTGCCATCAGGTCACACAGCGCCTCCGCGTGCGCGCGGCTCCGGCTCTGCAGCTCAAGATGGTACGAAGTGCCGTCCGGATCATTGACAGATCCCCCGCCAAGAAAAGCGCCGCGCAGATACGCCTTCTTGCAGCAGGCGCGGCGCACGGACGCCGGAGGAATCCGTTCGGAGACAGCATCTTTGCAACGCAGGTCCATGCGCTCCAGAAACTCCAGCGGCGCGCGGCGCATGCGGACAATATAGACGTTGTTCTTCTTGAGTCTCATCTTACGCTGCACCAGAACCTCCAGCGGCGATCCCGAATGTTCCTTCAGCAGCGTGTAGATGCGCCGCGCGATGGCCGCATTCTCCGTGGCGACATCAAGCACCGGATTCTCTTCCTGTCGCACGATCTGCCCGCAATGGCTGAGCAACGCGAGCAGTTCCGCCCTTTCGCAGCAGGATTTTCCGTGCGCCTGTGTGACTTCTTTTTTCGTGCGCGCAGCGAACGACATCGAAAAGCCCCCCACGTGAAATTGCGGTTACCATCGGTCGCGGCTACTTGCGGCGATGCTCCCGTCCGATGAGCGACAACACCTGTGTCGCTACCAAATCCGCGTCATGGCGCGCGTACATGGCATAGTGAAGAAAGTTGCGCGCGATCACGGTGAGGCCGAGTTTGTGCAACTTCTCCACATCGGCCACCACCGGATGGGATCCTTTGGATTCGTATTGTTCAATCACTGATACCGGCACGGTGGCGGAATTGACGATAATCATGTCAAACAACCCCAAACCGACGTGATCGTACACCGCCTGCACGTGATCCGACGCCGCATATCCGTCCGTCTCGCCAGGCTGCGTCATCACGTTGCAGATATAGATCACCTTTGCCGGAGACCGGCGGATCGCATCCGCGATGCCGGGCACCAGCAGATTCGGAAGGATACTGGTGTACAGGCTGCCCGGTCCCACCACGATCGCGTCGGCCTGCCGAACCGCGTCCAGCACCTCGGGCAGCGGTTCGACATCCGCCGGAACCAGTTCCACCCGGCGTATCCGCTTGCCCTGAAGCGGGATCTGGGATTCACCCAAAACGCGCGAACCGTCTTCGAAAACGGCCGCCAGACTGACCTCCTGGCGCGCGGCCGGCAGGACTCGCCCGCGCACTGCTAGCACGCGGCTGGTTTCCTTGACCGCCGTCTCAAAATCGCCCGTGATACTCGTCATGGCGGCCAGGAACAGATTCCCGAAACTGTGCCCGGACAGTTCCGAGCGCGTGTCGAACCGGTACTGCAGCAGTTCTTCGAGCAACGGTTCCGTGTCGGCCAACGCGACCAGACAGTTGCGGATGTCGCCCGGAGGCGGCATAAACAGTTCCGAACGCAACCTCCCCGAACTCCCGCCGTCGTCGGCCACCGTGACGACCGCCGTGATTTCGGCGTCCTGGCCCTTGAGCCCGCGCAACAGGACGGGCTGGCCGGTCCCGCCGCCGATGGCGACGACGCGCGGCCGGCGCGCCACCTGTAACGCCTGCAATTTCTCCCGCGCCCTGTCGCGAAGGTACAGCGCCGCGATGGAGATGCCGCCGAACACGACGCAGACCGTGCCAAACATCCACCATTTGAGCGCGGGGATCTGTACGGCAAACGTTGCGACGATCAACCCCGACCCAAACGCGAGAACAAGCCACGACCATTCTCTCATCCGGCGTCTCATCGCTCACCATCCCGCGCGACATCGCGATGCTCCACCGTCACCGCGCGCGTCTTTTGCAGGTGCTCCCGCAGGCGTTCGCCGACCGCCACCGACCGGTGCCGCCCGCCCGTGCAACCGATGCCGATCACCAGTTGCGCCTTGCCTTCCCGCGTGTATTCGGGAATGAGAAAATCCAGCATGTCAAACAGTTTGGCCGTGAACTGCTGCGTTTCCGGCCACTTCATGACATAATCGTACACATCCCGGTCGCATCCCGTACGCATGCGCAATTCGTCGACATAGTACGGGTTGGGAAGGAAACGGACATCAAACACAAGATCGGCGTCGATCGGAATGCCGTACTTGAAGCCGAACGACACCACGTGAAGTTCCAGCCCGCCTCCTTGCGCCGCCGCCTGGACGTGGTGTGTCAGGAGATCCTTGAGATCGGTCGGGCGCAGGCGACTGGTGTCAAGCACCAGATCAGCCCGGCGGCGCACCTCCTCCAGCAGCGCCCGTTCATGCGCGATGCCGTCGAGCAGACGTCCCCTGTGCGCGGACGGATGGCGCCTGCGCGACGCCTTGTAGCGCCTGACCAGACTGTCGTCGTCCGCCTCCAGATAAATGATCTGATAGGGGATCCC
>JAKACR010000207.1 GCA_021821225.1 Bacillota bacterium
AAGAGAGGGGAAATCCCCCTCTCTTTCATTCTTAGGATAGGGGGCGGCACCGTGTATCTTTTGAAGCGACTGGCGTTCTACTTTGTCATTTTCTGGACAGCGCTTACGGTCAATTTTTTATTGCCGCGCCTGATGCCCGGAAATGCGGCGGAGGCTGTCATGGCCCGCGCTCAGGGACAGGTGTCGCCGCGTGCACTCAAGGCTCTTGAGTTGGCTTTTGGGGTTAACGCGCATCAAAGCCTCTGGAATCAGTATTGGGGATATATCGGGAACACACTGACCGGAAACTTCGGGATTTCATTGACATTCTTCCCGGAGCCCGTGAACCAGGTGATCGCCTCAGCGTTGCCTTGGACATTGTTCCTGATCGGCGGCGCCACCCTGATCTCATTTGTGATCGGCACCGCGTTGGGGGTATTCAGCGCGTGGAAAAAGGGACGTCCGATTGGGGATGCTCTTCCCGTCGCCTTTACGCTGCTGGCCTCCATGCCCTACTTTTGGGTAGCCCTGGGGTTGCTCTACGTTCTCGGATTTCTGCTGGGGTGGTTTCCGGTAGGGCATGCGTTTAACACCACGCAATCGCTTTCGTTTAATCTTTCCTCTCTCGGAACGGTGCTCTATTACGCCGCGCTGCCAGCCCTGTCGATCGTGGTGACTTCGATGGGCGGCTGGATGATGGGCATGCGCAACAACATGGTGAGCGTACTTGCCGAGGATTACATTACTTTGGCGGAAATGAAAGGACTTCCCGAACGAGAAATTGTCACAAGATACGCGGCGCGCAACGCCCTTCTTCCGTCGATCACAAGCTTTGCCATGTCTTTGGGGTTTGTGGTCGGCGGCGCGGTCGTAACGGAGATCGTGTTCAGCTATCCGGGAATCGGCTATGCGCTCTATCAGGCCGTGACCAACCAGGACTATCCTTTGATGCAAGCCATCTTCTTTATCATTGTTTGTGCCGTGCTGATCGCGAATTTACTGGTCGACATTCTGTATGCGAGGCTTGATCCGCGGATCTCCGGTTGATAGTTCGGACGAGGAGGATGTACGTATGTCTCAGACGGTGCGACAGTCAGTCGGTTTTATTGAACCGAAACCGAGAATCAAGCGGCGGCGCACAGCGTTCGGCATGTTCAGAAATGTCAAGGCAGTTGTGGGGATAGCGATAATCCTCCTGTTTGTTCTTGTCGCTCTCTTTGTGCCCGTGCTGGCTCCCTACAGTCCAACCGCACAAGTGTTCCCGCTTGGTCTGGCGCCTGATGCCGCGCACTGGCTTGGAACGAACAGCATGGGACAGGACCTGTTCAGCCAACTGTTGTGGGGAACGCGCACGTCCCTATTGGTCGCCTTTTCTGTCGGGATCATCGCGACGACCGTCTCTCTGTTTGTGGGGATTACCGCAGGATATCTGGGCGGTTGGGTGGATCGCGCCCTGACATTTGTGACGAATGTATTTCTTGTCATCCCGAGTCTTCCGCTTGTGATTGTTCTTTCTTCCTATATTCACTTTCAGGGCGAGTGGCCTGTGATTGGGGTGATTTCACTGACCAGCTGGGCGTGGGGTGCGCGTTCGCTGCGTGCGCAAGCGCTGACGTTGCGGGAACGGGACTATGTCCTGCACGCGCAATTGTCGGGACAGCCGTGGTGGAGTGTCGTGCTGGGTGAAATTTTGCCGAACATGGCGTCGCTTGTCCTCTCCGGATTTCTCTTCACCATGATTCACGCCTTGTTGACAGAGGCCAGTCTTGATTTTCTTGGTCTGGGCAATATCAACGTGGTCAGTTGGGGCACGATGCTTTATTGGGCGCAAAATAATGAAGCGTTGGTGAACGGCATGTGGTGGTGGTTCATTCCGCCCGGATTGGCGATTGCGATGTTTGGCGGAGCGCTTTCACTCATCAATTTTTCGCTGGACGAGTTTACAAATCCGCGATTGCGCAAACAGAAGAAGGTGAAAATTCGTGTCGCAAGTTCTCACCGCAAAGTCGCCTGACCGTAACGGAAGCGATATTGTCTTCGAAGCGGACCAGATTTCTGTCGGTTATGCCACTGGCCGGGGGATGATCCAGGCTGTGCGGGATGTCAGTCTGCAAGTGCGGCGGGGTCAGATGGTGGGGCTCGCGGGGGAATCGGGAAGCGGGAAATCCACGCTTGTCCTCGCGGCCACACGCATTTTAAAGCCGCCCGCCATAGAGGTGACCGGATCTGTACGCCTGGCGGGCCATGATATGTTTGCGCTGTCTGAGCGCGAATTGCGGCGGATTCGCTGGAACACGTTTTCCTTCGTGACACAGAGTGCCATGAATGCGCTCAATCCTGTCATGCGGCTCTTTGAGCAAATGTTCGATGCCATGCGCGCGCATGATCGCCGGGTCAATCGCGCGCAGGCGCGCCGCCGTGCGGAAGAGGTTTTCCGGATGGTGGAGCTTCCCGCCGTCAAACTGGACAGCTTTCCACATCAACTTTCCGGGGGGATGCGCCAGCGGGCGGTGATTGCCATGGCCCTGTTGTTGCAGCCCGAACTGATTATTATGGATGAGCCCACCACGGCGCTGGATGTTGTGGCCCAACGGGAGATCATCATGTTGATTCGCGGTCTGCAGCAAAAACTAGGGTTTGCGGTGCTTCTCATTACGCACGACTTATCCTTGCTGTTGGAAATTGCGGATGAAGTGGTCGTGCTCTACGGTGGAAGGATCATGGAGCGGGGAGCCAGCAAGGATCTGCTGGTGGATGCGCGGCATCCCTATTCGAAAGCCCTCATGAACTCGTTTCCTCCGTTGCACGGCCCCGTCGAACATCGTGAGGGCATTCCAGGCTCTCCCCCCGATATGCTCAATCCGCCCGCGGGTTGTCCCTTCGCGCCCCGTTGTCCGGAGGCGGTGGACGCCTGTGTCTCAGACGCACCTCCGTTGCGGCAGTGGACGGCGCGTGACATCGCCTGTCACGTTGCGGTTCAAGCACCCTATGTTGTGGAGATGAAAGACAAGTGACCGATCAGACTCATCTCTTGGAACTGAATAAAGTCTCCAAATCATTTTCAAGCGGGCGAAAGACCGTCCGTGTACTCCGCGATGTGGACTTCTATGTTCAGTCGGGCGAAATGGTTGCTCTGGTTGGAGAATCTGGTTGCGGGAAGTCGACACTTGCGCGAATGATCATGCGGTTGTATTCTCCCGACAGAGGAATCATGACCTTTGCGGGGAGTGATGTGACAGCGATCCGGGGGCGGGATCTAAAAGAGTATCGAAAGCAAGTGCAGATGGTGTTTCAGGACCCATTTGCAAGTTTAAATCCTACCCACACGGTCAATACCATCATGAGGCGCAGCTTTGCGTCGACGCAGGTTCGTCGGGCGGCTTCGGAGATGCAAAAGAAGATTGAACAATCGCTGGAATTGGTTGGATTGAGTCCCGCGCATAATTTTCTGGGACAATTCCCCCATGAACTCTCGGGCGGTCAACGGCAGCGGGTGGCGCTGGCGCGCTCGCTTGTGGTCAATCCCAAGCTGGTTGTGGCCGACGAACCGGTCTCCATGCTGGATGTCTCGTTGCGTCTTGGCGTGCTGAATCTCATGTTGGAATTAAATCGAACATTTCATGTCGCGTATGTCTACATTACGCATGATTTGGCGAGCGCGAAGTATGTCGCTTCGCGGATCGCGGTGATGTATGCGGGCGAAATTGTTGAGGAGGGACCGGCGGGGACGCTGATTGAAAATTGCCGTCATCCCTACACCAAGGTTTTGGTGGCGGCGGCTCCGGATCCGGAACAGCACGCGCGGAATGAAAGCCGTATGGTGAAAGGCGAGCCTCCGAATCTCGGCGCGCCATTCGAAGGCTGTCCCTTTCAGTTTCGCTGCCCCGATGTTCAGGATGTCTGCCGTACTCAAATCCCTCCCATGGTACAAGTGGATCCAGGGCACCGCGTCAAGTGCCACATGATTTAGAGGAGGTCAGACAGATGAATGTCCTGTACATCCACACTCACGACACAGGCACCTATATCGAGCCGTACGGCCGCGGGATGGCGACGCCTCATCTGATGTCGCTGGCCAGGGAGGGCATCCTGTTTCGTCAAGCGTACTCCGCCGCGCCGACGTGCTCACCGAGTCGGTCGGCCTTGCTGACGGGAATGTGGCCCCATGTGGCCGGAATGCTCGGATTGGCGCATCGCGGGTTTGCACTCCGCGACCCTGGGAAACACCTGGCGCATTACCTGAGCGAAAATGGCATGGAGACCGTTTTGTGCGGCATGCAGCACGAGTCGGCGAATCTTTCGGAGCTGGGATATGTTCGATTGCTGAATCCCAAAGGGGAGTCCGGCGATTTCAATGAGATCGACCGGCGCAATGCGCATCGGGTGGCCGAATACCTGCCGCAAGCCAAAAATCGCCCGTTTTTCCTGTCGTTTGGGATGTCCAATACACACCGTCCGTTTCCGCCGTCTAAGGTGGATCCGGGATATGTGGGTGTGCCGGATTCCCTGTATGACAGCCCGCAAAATCGCGCGGATATGGCGGGATTGCAGACCGCCGTAACGAACGCGGATGACTGTGTGGGCATCGTGCTGGACGCATTGAGAGAATCGGGCCTGGACCGGGAGACAATCGTCCTGTTTACCACCGATCATGGAATCGCGTTTCCCGGAATGAAGTGCAATCTCTATGATGCGGGCATCCGGGTTGCCCTGATCCTCAAGATTCCGGGACAATTCGAGGGCAAAACGGTGTCGGACGCTCTGGTTTCGCATCTGGACATCTTCCCGACCCTGTGCGATCTCCTAGAAATCGAGAAGCCTCGATGGCTGCAGGGGAACTCGCTGCTTCCTTTGCTCCAGGGACAGTGTGAGAGCGTGCGGGAAGACCTCTTCGCGGAGGTCACCTACCATGCCGCCTATGAACCGATGCGCTGCATTCGAACCGCGCGTTACAAACTGATTCGTCTGTACCATGGACTCGACCGGGTCGTCCCGGCGAACATGGATGACGGTCCAGCGAAAGACTTCGTGTTAAAACACGGCTGGCTGGACCAGCCGCGCGCGCGGGTGCAGTTGTTTGACCTCTATCTGGACCCTGTGGAACGAGTCAATGTAGCCGGAGACGGACGCTACGAAACCGTGCTCCGGGATCTTGATCACCGTCTGGAGCAGTGGATGCGAGAGACGCGAGATCCGCTGCTTGACGATGAAAGAGTGCCCAAACCAGAAGGGGCGGTCGTCAATCGGCAGTCCTGCTTGAGTCCGGAAGAGTTGGACTTTGAATGATCGTTGGCGCGCGGCAATGATTTCGGTGTCAAGAGGCGGTTTGTCACGATGAAAATTACGATACGCACCATTGCTGAAAAGGCGGGTGTATCAGTCCCGACGGTATCCAGAGTGCTGAATTCTCCGCAATTGGTGAGTCCGGACACGAGAGATCGAGTGTTG
>JAKACR010000011.1 GCA_021821225.1 Bacillota bacterium
TCGACGCCATGCGACGGTCATGGGCGTACATTGCCGTGGATTCGCTGGAGAGTCTGCGCAGAGGCGGCAGGATCGGCGGCGCGGCGGCGCTTGTCGGGTCGCTTTTGCAGATCAAGCCGATTCTCACGGTGCGCGACGGGGTGGTTTGCGTTGAGGACAAGGTGCGGACGTTTCGTCGCGCACTGGATGTGCTGGCAGAAAAGGCAGGGCGGGAGGCGGTCGGCGAGGGCGGCGCACCGCAGGTGTCAGTGGTGCACACGGATGCGCGGGAGCACGCCGATGCGCTGGCGGAGCGCCTGACTGTGCTTGCGCCGCAAGTCGCGTGGCACATTCGGGACATGGGACCGACGCTCGGCGTGCATCTCGGGGCGGGGCACGCCGGTGTGGTGTACATGAGCGAACCTCAGAAGGAGCGGGATAAGCCATAAGCAGGGTGGCGAAACCTGAGAGGTCGCGGAGCAGTGTACCAACTGGGATCAGATCGCCTGCACAGGGGACTTTATCCCGTGTTCCCGAAGGTCACACGGGCACGCCTGTGGACACCCAGGGGAAAGCCCAGAGGACAGCAGTTTGATGAGAAAATAGCCCCGTTCGGCCATTTTCATGATAATCTTGTGCCACGCAGAGGCGTGGGTGTTTAGCGCATGTTCCTTGGGCCGCGCGAGCCGACACGGGGTGCGGGAGGGCTTGCAATGCGCAGAGACTGGCGGGAGGCTGCTCTTGGACTGCTCTTTCCGGAACGGCCGCGGTGCGCGTTGTGCCACAGTGAACTGCCGGGTTGGCTGCGGGTCTTCGGCGGCGCCCAGTTGTGCCAGCGGTGTCAGGCGGGCGTCCATCCTCTGGCGGAGCCGGTGTGCCGCGTCTGCGGCAAGGCTCGTCAGGGCGAGGTGTGCCAGGATTGTCTGCGCGGACCGCATGTGTTTTTTACGGCGCGCGCCTACGGGCATTTTGACGGAGTGGCCGAACAGGCGATCAAGGCGCTGAAATACCAGGGGAATCGCGAACTTGTCCCGGTCCTTGGAGAATGGCTGGTCCAGGCGTATGTGCGGTATTTTGGCGATGATCGGCACATGCTCGTCACGCCTGTGCCAATGCATCCGGTCAAGCAGGTAAGGCGCGGGTTCAATCAGGCCGAGGAGATCGCGAGGGTGCTCTGCCGCCGGATGCGATTAAAAACGGTCCAGCCGCTTCGGCGCGTGCGGCTGGACCAAAGCCAGACGACGACGGCCACACGTGCGGCGCGCCTGTCCGCCATGGAGGGCGCCTTTGCCTTGGCCGGCGGGGAGTCTGCGCGCATGGTGCGGGGTAATGAGTTCTTGTTGGTGGACGATGTGCTGACGACGGGCGGAACGGCCGACGCGTGTGCACTCGTCCTGTTTGAGCAGGGAGCGGTTTCGGTCCATGTGCTGACGGTGGCTCGATGAGCAGGGAGCGGTATGGTCCGTTGAAAATTGGAACTTGGATAACTCAGGCGTGTGGATGAATAGAATATAATGCTAATTTATTTCAAACAAACGGGGGGAAATAGGTGTGATTGGATATTGGTTGCGTGAAGTTCGCGTCAGGCGACCATTGGTGCATAATATCACGAACCTGGTTGTCAATAACACGGTGGCCAACGCACTGCTGTCCATCGGCGCCTCTCCCGTGATGGCCCAGGCCCACGAGGAGGTGGCGGACATGGCGAGGATCTCAGCGGCGATTGCTCTCAACATAGGAACGCTCAGTCCGGAGTTGGTCACGGCCATGCAAATTGCCGGAAAGTCCGCGAATGAGGCGGGTATTCCTGTGATTTTTGATCCCGTGGGTGTGGGCGCGACGCCCTATCGCACGCGGACGGCCACGGACATCGTCCGGTCGTTGCAATTGACGGTGTTGCGCGGGAACGCGGGTGAAATCGGGTACATGCTGGGCAGCGGCGGGAAGGTGACCGGTGTTGATTCGGCGGGCGCGAGCGCCGCAATGCCGATTGCCATGAAACAATATGCGAAGGAGCATCACTCAGTGGTCGTCGCCACTGGAGAGATCGACTGGGTGACAGATGGACAACAGGTGTGGAAACTGCAAAATGGACATTCCCTGATGGCGGCCGTCACCGGTTCAGGCTGCTCTCTGACGGGAATTCTCGGCGCATTTGCCGGCGTGGTTCCCCGGCGCAGTCCTTTGGGAACCTATGCAGAAGCTGTCATTGCGGGGATCACGTGTTTCAACGTCGCCGCAGAAAAGGCGGCCCTTTTGGCGCAGGGGCCGGGGACATTCCAGGCCGCGTTCTTTGACGCGCTGTATCGGATTGACGGAGACGATGTGGAGCGAAACGCCCATATTGAGGTGGTGGATATTGACTGACAGCGTGAGGAAGATTTGAGCAGAAGGAAGATTTGTCGGAACGGGGGATCTGGCTGCCTATGGAGATCGGGACGTGCAGACAGTGCGGCAGGGTTTTCATGAAGCGTGACAGCGATCTGTGCATGGAGTGCGCGAGGCGCGAGGAGGAAGTATTCCTTCAGGTGCGCGAATACCTGGAGGAACACCGCGGCGCCACGCTGATGAAGCTTTCCGGAGCACTGGGCGTGAGTGAGGACCTCGTCTCCCGCCTTATCGAACAGGGACGGCTGGTCATGTCTGGCGCTGCCGTTTCCCGCTGTGAATCCTGCGGGACGGTCGTGGCGCCGGGGCAGCGCCTGTGCCTGCGCTGCCGCGTGACATTGGACCAGTCTTTGCGCGCTGCGGCCGATACATTGCGGACATCGCTCAGGGAGGGTTTGCCGGGGAGCGAAGCAAAACGGGGAACGTATTATACGCGCCCGAACACGGACCGGAATACTCGCGAATGATGTGTGAGAGTGACCAGCGAATCTCCTCCATACCCCTGAGTGAGAAAAAGGTCAGGCAAACAGCGGGTGCCCAACTGTGATCAGCAAATTGGGCAACTGTTGATACCACGGTGGCCACTGGTCAACGATCTGTCGATGTAACGGGCGACGGCTGGATCTTCATCCATGTTTCCGCCCACGATTCCCAGAAGGCGAGCATCGCCGGATGCGTCTCCTCCATGATAGTCGGCTGAAGGTACCATTGAACAAGCACGCGATAATAGAATGCGTAGGTGGCGTCCGTCGTGTTTGCCACGGGCAAGGAACGGTCAAGCGATGAACGCAGATACGTGATGATGTCCTGCAGTTGTGAAATGCGGGTGCGCATCGCCGCGATGTCGTCCGCTTCGCGGCATTGAAGAATCTCCTTGGTGAGCAGCGCCCCCTGCTCATGAAGCTTGGCAAGTTGAATGTGCAGGGGCATGGTCAAAACGGCATTTTTTCGGTAAATCTCCGCCGCGTTCACAGTGTGGTCCTCCTCGTTCCATCCTGTTTGTTGCTTGACGCGCCGCAGCACCTCGGAATCGGGGAAAAGGTGAAATCCCTGCCGCAGCATCTCTTTCATGCCTGACCGGTCGCCATTGGCAAGCGCGATGTCGCATTCGAGCAGTATCCGCGTCACCGTGGGTTCAAACACTCTGGCGCGTGCGACCCAATATTCTGCGAGGGGAAGTTCGCCCGACTGGAACGCGCGCAGCGCATTTTTTTCACTTTGGGTAGATGTACTGCCCGGCCATTCAATTTCAGTGAGGACATGCATGAGCGGTGAGGTGGCTAAAAAGGGCCAGACAATATCCAGATCGGCTGCCGCGGGCAACAGCAGGCGCAAAAGGCGGGAGGCGCGGACGATGACGAGATCACGCGCGATCTCTCCCAACTGCATGGTGAATCCCTGACGGCTGGACCATTCCAGAACCTGCTGAAAGTAGGCGCCGCGTTGGCCGGCTTTTTCCAGACACAAGCGCGCCGGTTCTAGGCGTCCGTTTTCCGAGTGATAAATCCCGGCAAGCATCCAAGTCTCCTCATAGGAGTGAAGCTCCGCATAACGCGGCAACTCGTCCGGTGAAACCCGTGCGAGAACGGCCATGCGCGCGCGGTGCAGCAGGACGGACGGTCCGAAGTCGCGTTCCGCGCGGGAAATGACAGCCTCCGCATCCGGCAAGCCATTTACCGCATACGCTTCAACGTAGAGCAGGCGTGTGGCGGAGTCCTTGATGCGGGTTTCTATCCGGTTGCGGAGAAAGTCCGGATCGTCCGGCAGGAGGTAAACAAGTGCACTGAGCACGCTGCCGAGCGCCGGATTTTCGAGAAAAGCCTGCAGGTACCATGTGCGCGCCAGCCACATGTCTCCGAGCGCCGCCCATGTATCGCCCAATTTCAGGGCGGCGAAATACGTTCCCATCCCCTCCAGGGTGTCCACGAAACTGTCGGTATCGCCCTGTGACCGGGCCTCCCGCAGAACGGTCAGGGCTTCAAGCCGACGCCCTTCACTGAGCAATATTTCTCCATATCTCGTTTTCAGGTCGGTCAGCCAGGGATAGTAGCCAATTCCTTCGCGCGCCGCTTCCAGAGCTTCTTGTTTTCTTCCTGTTTGCCACAAGGAAACAATGAGAAAATTGACGATCCGTGGGGCGTAAGGTGGCCATGTGGCAGGGGGCGTCCGCTTGATCTCGGAAAATATTTTTTGCGCCAGATCGGCGCACTCCGTGAACTGCTTGGTCTGCATGTATTCGGCCATGAGATTGCTCTGGTGGAACCAGTCCTGCGGGTTGTTCTGCAGTTCCTTGCTGAGCAACGTGAGGTTGCGGACTGATTTTTTCCGCAACTGCATGAACTCGTCGATATAGCCGAGATGATGGAAGGTCAAATCCAGCCGTATCACCTTGCCGCCGGCATCCACGACGGACTGTGCCACCTGTTCGTGAATGGCCCCCCGATACTGATGGCCGCGGCGGAAGACGCGCATGGACAGCAGTGTGGACGCGCTTTGGATATTGCCGAGCGGGCCCATGTAGTTGCGCACCGAAACGACCGCGCCTTCAGGCCATTCACGTTCCAGTGTCTCCCGCAATGCCGGGCGTTGTCCGGTATCGAGGTACTCGTCCGCGTCAATCACCAGCACGTAGTCACCACCGGCGTGCTGGAGCGATTCATTGCGCGCGGCGGAAAAATCATCCCGCCAATCATAATAAAAAACCTTGGCGCCCATTTCTTCTGCGATAGCGACGGTGCGGTCGGTTGAACCTGTGTCGACAAGAATGATCTCGTCGACAACGTCCCGGAGGGATTCCAGGCACTGGCGGATCGTCCACTCTTCATTGCGCGCGATGAGACAGGCGGACAGGAGCATGGTGAATCCTCCGTTTTCGATCTTGGTGTATCAGCGACCAGTTGTCATGCTGCGCGTATAGGCACGGCGGGGTTCGGCTGTGGCGAACTCCCGCTGCATGGACTGTTCGTAGTGCTGGATGCGCGTGCAGATGCGTCCCTGGAGATGGGTCGTCTCCACCATGGTGGATTGCCATAATTCACGCGTTACCCTGTCGGGGGTGTACGTCGCCCATTCGCTGATGTATTTTGAGCGTTCCAACATGAGAACAAAGCAATCGTAATTGCGTTCTTCATCAAGTGCTTCCAGGCAGGCCTCATAGAGAGAGTGTACGCTCAAGGCAATTTCCAGGGTGGTACGCAACCCGGACATCTCCTTTTGCCAGAATCCGCGCGGCCGGGGTTCTTCGGTTCATCGGCGCCGCACTGCGGGCATTGGTGGTCTTCTCGGGAAATGCGATGAAGCGAATTTCTGCAGATGCTTGATTCTACGGAATACTGGCCGACGTGCCTCCACTTGATGATGAAGTGCCACTTCCACCTATCAAAGCGGACAGCATCTGCATCTGCGACTGTGACTGGGCGAGGCTGGCGTTCAATGAATTGAGCTGCTTCGTAAAATTGGCCACATTCTGGCTG
Organism: Bacillota bacterium; assembly: GCA_021821225.1. The sequence goes on from JAKACR010000011.1 coordinate 5,841, forward strand.
ATCAGTTGATTCAACTGGGCAATGTAGTTGTTCAGGCTGGTCTGTTGGCTCTGGATGCCTGTCAGGTCGGACTGGATCGTCCCCGTCTGGCCGTTTCCGCCGATAAACTCGTTTAGCGTTGTGTTGACGTTGCCGAGCACGCCTGTCGTGGGAACGGCCGATGACGCACCGGCGTTCTGCACGACGCCGAACAGTTGTTGCACCGCACTCGCGTTGGACTGAAGCGCATTGGTGAACATGGTCTGCCCGTCCTGTAGGGTCGCGCCAGCGGAACCGAACCCGCCCGCCGGCTGGAATTCCAGATGGCCGGTGGTTGGATTGACGACGATGCCGACAGACGCGAGGGAGTTCTCCGCGCCGGATCCCAGTACCGTGTTCAGCGCGCCGGGCAGTTGTGAAAGGACACCGGTCGCGTTTGGATCGTTGAACAGCGGTCCCGCGCTGCTGGGTTGGGTGGCTGTGCCAGGCGTGTATGATGTGTCTTTATGGACGAGATCGATCAGAGAGTTATAGGAATTCATCCATGTCTGCACCGCTTTTACAATCGACTGCTGGTTTTGCGCGATGGTCAGCGTGCCTGCCGATGACGTGGTTTGGGAGACATTGAGCGTCACATTCGGGATGGCGTTAGTGAATGTGTTACTTGATGATAAGACGTTGACCGATCCGTCGAGCGTGATCTGCGCATTCTGCGCCGCCTGGTTGGGCGTGGAAGGAAAGCCGAAATTCGTCGAAAGGTACGTTCCGCCGCTTGAGTCGTTCAGCGAGAATCCATAATTGCTCCCGGTCTGCGTCGATTGCAGCGCGATGTAGTACGGGGTGCTGCCGCTGCCGCTGTTGATGATGCTGGCCGAAACGTCCGTCGTGGAACTGAACTGATTGATCGCGGCGGCGATGTTGTTGAGGCTCTCGTTCGCCGTGATGTTGACCGTGGCGGTTCCGCCGTTGTTGGACGTGATAGTGAAAGAGCCCGCCGCGATGGAGGACGATCCGCTTGTCGAGGATTGCCCGACGGTGGCGACATCAAGTTGGCTCTGTGCGAGTTGCGTCACGCTGATGCTGTATGTCGCGGGCTGTGCTCCCGCCTGGGTGGTCGCGGAAAATGCGGACGAACTGGAGGTCACCGTGGCGGGAGTCCATGCCTGCAGGCTGGCCAGTGTCTGCGTCGCGGACTGGAACTGGCCGAGCGCCGATTGCAGCGCGGTGAGCGCGCTCTGTTGAGCAGAGAGCGTGCTCAACTCCTGGTTTGGCGCCGACTCCAGTTGATGGGTCAGGATGGACTGATACTCCTGGACGTACTGCGAGACGGGCACCCCGTTGCCAGCCGGATTGGAAATCGTGTTCAATTGTTGCAGCAGATTGATCGACATCAATGGTCACCTCCCTGGGGGAGGCTCCCGCCGCGATCATGCGAGCGGGAGCCGTGTTGCGGACTTTACTTTATCCCATGTCCCCTTGGCCATCCTGCAAAGCGGCGGAGTCCAGAGCTTAACTGAGCAGTTTCAGGATGGCCGCCGGCTGTTGCTGCGCCTGGCCGAGCATGGCGAGTCCGACCTGCTGCAGCACCTGCTGCTGACTGAACTGCGTGTAGGCGGTCGCCATGTTCGTGTTGGTGATGGTCGATTCCGCGTTCTGGAGGTTCTGCGACGAGTTTTGGAGATTGGAAATCGTGTAGTTCAACTGATCCTGGATGGCGCCGAGCGATGCCTGATACCCCGACAACTGCGAGATCGCATCCTGCACGAGCGTGATGGCCGCCTGGGCGCTCGCTGTGCTGCTGATCGAGATCGACGCCGGCGCAATCCCGAGGCTCGTGTTATTGACGGTCGGGATGGTGAACTGTAGGGTCTGCCCGCCGTCCGCGCCGACCTGCAGCGTCATCGAGGCGGTTGCGAACGATCCGTCAAGCAGCGTCTTGGTGTTGAATTGGGTCGTTTGCGAGATGGTGCGGATCTGATTTTGCAGCGAGGAGAATTCGGTCTGCAGGTTCGAAAGGTCGCTGGAGGTCTGGGTGCCGTTGGCCGCCTCGACGGCCAGCGTGTTCATCGTCTGCAGGATGCTCTCGACCTGGTTCATCGCGCCTGTCGCCGTCTGAAGCAGACTCACGCCGTTCTGGGCGTTTTGCGTCGCCTGGTTCAGGCCGTTGACCTGGGACATCATCTGCTGCGAGATGGCGTAGCCGGCCGGGTCGTTTGCGGCGCTGTTGATCCGGTTGCCGGAGGACAACTGGGCGTATGAGGTGTTCAATTCATTTTGAACATAATTGAGGTTGTTCAGGATATTGCTCGCCGAAGCGTTGTTGTTTACGCTGAAGCTCAACGACATGTGAAGCACTTCCTTTCAATCCGTCAGATGTATGTGCTGCGTGTTGCAACTGCTGGATTTCGCCGCCGATCAGCCGTTTGGCAGGTAGCTGACGAGCGACGGCAACAGGATGCTCGCCCCCATCTTCAACGCTGCCTGGAACACTGTCTGGTCAGTGTTGAACTGGGTGATGACCTGAGCCATATTTGCGTCAACGATCACCCCCTTTTGGGTGGTCATCCGCTGCGAGTACTGATCCATCAGGTTCTGCGCGGATGTCATGCGCTGGATGCGCGTTCCCAAGTCCGCATTGATATTGACAACCTGGTTCAGGTTGGCGTTCAGATTCGACAGATCCTGCGACAGCGCGGCGTGGTTGCCGTTCGCCAGGTCGGTCACGATGCTCTGCAGCGTCCCCTGAAGGTCGCTAGTCGCGCCAGCGGATGTGGTGAGAAACATCGCGCCTGCGGTCGCATTGACGTTGACCTGGACGCCGGACATGATCGTGTAGGCGATCGCCTGCGTCGCGCCTGGCGGCGCGCTCGCCGCCGCGCCGCCGTACCCCGCGTAACCGGACGGCGCCGTGGCTGTCGCCGTACCGCCAAACAGGTAGCGGTTGCCCTGCTTGCTGTCCAGGACCTGGTTGACCGCCTCCGCTAACTGTTTTGCCGTCTGTGAGAGCGCGGCGTTTCCGGATGCGCTGTTCGCCGGAGTGTTCAATCCCTGCAGCACGGTGCCCTGTACCTGCTGCAGTTGGCTGATGATCGACTGGATCGCGGCGGAACTGTTTTTCATCCAGGTGAGTCCCGCCGATATGGTGCTCTGGTAGGCCGTGATCTGGCTCAATGTGGCGTTGACGGCCATAACCTGCGACACCGCGAGCGGGTTGTCCGACGGTTGGTTCAACACTTTTCCCGTGGACATCTGCACCTGGGCATTCTGCATGCGCTGCGCGTCCTGTGTGAGGTTGTACAGGAATTGCTGCGTCATCATGTTCTGCGTGATTCTCACCTGCTCACCCCCACGCCTGCTTCGTCAAAGCCTGCCTATCCTGAAAATGCGATTCCGCTGCCAGTCGTCGCCCTGCCCTATGCCCTCTGCTCAGACACCGCTTCGCGAAACTCGCCGGGCATAGGGCAGGGCGACGGCCCAGCAACTTTGTCCATGGCGTTGAACTTGCGACGAGCAAAGGGATGCTGGCGGCCCAACAAACCTTGTCCATGGTGCGGAACTCGCGGGCACAGGGAGGAGGGCGCCGGTTCCGGACGGGAGAATTATGGTACGCTGGCAAGCAGCGTCTGGATCATCTGATCAAATACGGTGATAAATTTGGCCGCCGCGCTGTACGCGTTCTGATACTGCACCATCTGCGCCGCCTGTTGGTTGATGTCGACGCCGGACACCGACTGGCGCAACTGGGACGACTGCTGCGCGAGCGCGTTTGCCGTCTGTTCGCTCGAAATGGTGTTCGCCGTTTCGGTTCCTATAGACGAGACGATCTGGGCGACTCCCTGGTCGAACGTCCCGGTGAAATTCTGTGTGGAGGAAGGGACGCCTGTTATGGAGTTATAAAGGTTGTAGGAAAATGCCGTCGTCGCGTTCTGCACGTTTGCGACAGCCTGCGCCGTGCTGTTGTTTCCCGGATTTGCGGAGCCCGCGGTGGACAGGGAGGACGCAGTAAAGGCGGAGGCGGTCGTCAGGTACACGACCGGACTGTCCGCGGGCGGTGTGCCTGTTCCTGTCGGATTCACATTGAAAACGGCGCCACCGTATGCCTGGTTGACTTGCGATGCGAGGTTTTGCATATATGCGTTTAAGTAAGCCAGCGTATTGCGCACATCCGTGATGCCCGCCACATTCCCCGCGATCGAGCCGGATGTGATCGCACCTAGGAGCGCCGCGTCGGTCGGCGCGGGCTGCGGGGGCGATCCCGGCGGTCCCACCAGGTAAATCGTCTGGTTGCCAGCCGACAGTGTGACATCGAGGTATCCAGGGTACTTTGGCGTCGGAGTCGCCCCGCCAGTCATCTGCGGATCCTGGAAATACTTGATGTTTGCCAACTGCGCCATCTTGTCGAGAAGAACGCTGCGCTGGTCTTCCAGCGTATTGGGACTCGCGCCAGTCTGGCTGGCGCTCACGATCTGCGAGTTCAGTTGCGCAACCTGCGCGGCGTACGACACGAGCTCTCCCAGTTGTCCGGAAGGTCCGCCTTGCGCGGATGATTGCGCGGTGCCGACCACCGTTTGAAGATTGGCCTGCATGGCGGAGAGTTGGTTGCCCACCGACTGAAAAGTCTGCCCAAGGCTCTGCGCCTGGGATACCACCGCCTGTGCGGCTGCCGTATTGCCGGGATCTGTGGACAGTGTCTGCCAGGATGCGAAGAACTGGTCCAGCGCGTGCTGCATGCTCTGCGAACTGGGTTCGTTCAGGATGCCTTCGATCTGTGTGAGGATATCGTTGTGCGCTTTGTACATCTGGTACGATCCCTGATTGACCCGGTCCTGGGCGTTGTAGAAAGCGCTGATCTGCCGTGTCACCTGATTGACGGTGACGCCCTCTCCCGTCTGGCCGGACAGCAGCGGCGCGTTGCCTGACGGAAGCACCGGGAACGCTCCGTATTCGCCCAGTTGTGCGACTTCTTGCGCATAGCCCGGCGTGTTGGCGTTCGCGATGTTGTTGGCGATCACGCTCTCCGCCTGGGATGCGGCATCCAGAGCCGTCATGCCAGTGTTGAGTGGAAGGAATGTTGAGATCTGCATGACGACGGTCCATCCTTTCTGTGAGAAGTAGTTCAAAAAAGTGGGCAGAACTCCCCGGCGCATTGCCGCGTCATCGCCAGAAATGCTCCCTCACGTACCCAAACGTACGCTCGGTCCGCATTTCTGGCTGCTTTCTTGCACTGCGTGGGTCTTACCTGCCCTCTTTTTGAACGGATTCTATAAAAGGTAGTTCAAAAAAGTGGGCAGAACTCCCCGGCGCATTGCGGTTTGAACTGGAATGAGAGGTTGTTCAGACGCGCTTTAGCCCACGCGGGAAAATGCAAGATGACCGGCAAACGTCTGCATGACGCCTTCGACCATGAGCAACGCTTGTCCCACCAGCGCCTGCTGTGCCTGTATCGCATCCGTCAGCCTCTTCAACCGTTCGCGTTCCGCCTCTCCGACGGGACTGCCCTGCAGCTTGCGCGCCCAGACGCACTGTTCAACGACGAGTTCTTCGATTCGTCCCACTTCATTGGCGATGAGCGCGTCCATGACCTGTTTGTTCAACTTCTCAAGCTGCGCGATGCACTGCGCCGCCGTATCGCTTGTTTGCCCATCCATGCGTCCGCTCCATTCCGCAGAAGCCGTCCCCGTTGATCCAGTGGGATCAACCGATGTGTTTGCCGTCAATCAGGGCGCGGGCAAGCGTGCCGAGATCGACCGCGTGCGCCCCGTTCGCGATGGCTTGCTTGATGCGTTCGAGATCGGCCGCTCTTGAAGATCTGTACGGCGCTCCCTGTTGCGTTTTTCCTTCGCTCTGCGCCGCCGGGCTTGCGCCTGTCGGGCCGGAAACAGGCCGAATGAACGACTGGTCCATTCTGTCTCCCCCTTCACTCTATACATCGGTCGTATTTGCTTTTTTTTTGCGCAGTTGCCGGACTCCGAGCAAATTTTTTTTGACCTTGTCCAATGCCTGGTGATAGGCGCGCGTGACGGTCGATACGGAAACGTCCATCGCGTAGGCAATTTCCGTAAATGTGTAGCCGTGTTCCACGAAGAGAGAAATGATGAGCCGTTCGCGATCCTCCAGTTGTTGCAGTGCGTGGATCACATCCATCCACAGTTCGTGATCTTCATAGACAACGCCGGCTGAAAGGTCGACCGCGTGTTCGAGATCCACCGTATAGGGGGTTTCGTACGCGCGCAATTTCGCCTGTTCTGTGCGGGTGACCTTCACGGGCGAAGAGTCACGCAGTGCGTCGCGCATGCCGTACTTGCTCTGCTGCCGGAAGAGGATGTCGTTTGCATCGCAGGCGCAACTGAGCCCCTGGCGCAGACAGAACTGCCACCAGCGCAGGACCGCAGCCCCGACGAGGTCGTCCGCGTCGATGGCGGCGCTTTTGCGCAGTCCTGCGAGTCTGATCGCCAGGCGTCTTAGGTAGCTCATTTGTTCAGGTGTGAAGTCGTTTGCCGGATACTCCACTGTACTCCTCCATAGGTTTTTTGCGCGATGTAACGGATACGGATCTATGTATCGGACACGCGTCTGCACAACGGTGCGGGGGCGGGTTTCCTCGCAAGTTCCCAAGATAAACCTAACATAACACAGCGCGGCGACCGCGGTCATGTTCAGTTAAGACTGCGCGATTCACCAGTCGGCACTGCGCGATCCGCCAGTCGGTGGGGATGTGTGGGAGAGTCCGGCGTGCGCCGGGGACAAAACTTCTTTTTGCCGCGCTCTGTAGGCAATGCTATACTCTTTTTAAGAAGGGAGGATCCGAAGATGAAGATTCACGTTCGTGGAGACCATCATCTGGATGTGACGCCCGCCTTGAGAGAGTATGTTGAAAAAAAACTGGGCCGCTTGAAACGGTATCGGGAAGCGGAGGAGACCAAGGAGGTCAATGTGACCATGGCTGTCACGCGCGACGTGCACAGCGTGGAGGTGACCATGCCGATCGCGCATCTGCTGTTGCGCGCGGAGGAGAGGTCTCCCGACATGTACGCTTCAATCGACATGGTGGTAGACAAGCTGGAAAAACAATTGGCCAGGTACAAACACAGAGTGGGGCAGAAGGTCGATCAGCGGCAAAAGGCGGAAGGGAACCGGGCGAAAACGGGACAGCGCCTATCGCGCGGCGCGGAACACGCCGAGGAATCGGAGAGCGATGCTGAACTGACGGTTGTCCGCAAGAAAGAATTCGACATGAAGCCCATGCATATTGATGAAGCGATCATGCAGATGGACATGCTCGGGCATGATTTTTTTGTCTTCGCAGATGCGGATACGAATAAAACAAACGTCGTGTACAGGCGGCATGACGGCCAGTACGGGCTGATCGAAACGAGCTGATGTCCTGCTTGGCGCCGGCTGGCTTGCTGATAACGCGACTCTTCCGGACCAAGGGAGTGGTGATGAAATCCGCTGTGCTGGCGATCCGATTTCCGCCATCCATTCCGCCGTAGGCCGGGAAAGGCGGACTGGCGTTTTGAATATGCTGGTAGAGGGTGTGATGGCGGGGTTGGAATGCTGGGGGGAGAGGGCGTGGGCGTCCTTGTCTGGATTGGACAGATAGTCGCCTTCCTCGCGGTTTGGAAGGTTGCCCATCTGCTGTTTTGGAACCTGCGCAAGATGACGGGCTTCACTACGCTGTTCGTCTCCATGGCGGTGACGCTGCTCATCGCGCTTGCGGCTGTGGCACTGTTGCGCGCGGTGGACGACAGTTGGGCCAAGGTTTTGCTCGCCGCGCTGATAGTGGGTGTGGCAAGCGGCGAGTACGAGTATAACCGGGGATTGCATTCGTCGTAAGCGGGGCCTGACGCGGCGGCAAGCGAAGGAAGCGCGGTCTTCTTTCGCTTGCCGCAAGACTGTGTGCTCCGATCACTGTGTGAGAGGCGTGTAGTATAGTTGGCAATTCATTTGGAGGCGTGTGATAAAACCTGCGAAAATTCGGTTTATCACATATCCGCCTGTAAGAGGCATTAATTGTGTATTCGATAGATAGTCCGTTTCTCAATCTGCAGCAATCATCGATCGATTGGCTCTATCGGTACGAGCCCATACTCGATTTTCTTGTTGTGCATGAGCTTCTGGATGCGGATATTCTGGATTACGGATCCGCGCTTGACATGTACAGAGCCATACTCTTCCTGGAGATGGCGTGATGAAGTGTTCGGTGGGGATCCCATATTACAACGTTCGGGGTTATGTGGAAGTCTGTCTTCAAAGTGTCATTCGCGCCTCCAAAGCCGTCTCTGGTCAGATTGAAATCATTGTTGTCAACGATGCCTCGACGGACGGTACACGGCAGAAGGTGGAACAGATCGCGCGCGATCTTGCGCATGACATCCCGATGGTCAATATCAATAATCCAGAAAACAGGGGTCTTGCCGCCGCGCGCAATGTCGCACTGTCATATCCCGCGGGTCCTATGTGCTGTTGCTTGATGGGGATAATCTTGTTCACAACAGGATCTTTGAGATTCTCGAACGGGCGACCGTCGCTCATCCAGATGTGGATATCTTCGTTCTTGGCATGGCCCTGATCGGTACCAGGGGCAATGTCGTCGGGAATTTCTATGGTGATAAGATACGGACCGATGTCGCGGCGAGCATGGGTGCGATGTCCATCCCTCTTCTTCGGGGCAGTTTTAAAAGGAATATAGAAGTAAATTTCAGAAAAATACGAGTGGTCTGACCGGAGTTGGATGGGCGTGTCAACTCATTTAAAAATCTTACCGTAGCGTGACTGGATCACTCATTTGAAAATCGTACTTTGCACCTACTTACGCGCCGGCCCTAATGGCGCATAATCGGGCTTTGCCCTAACGGCTATGGACCTGGCAGACTCCCCATCGGGCAAGACCGATCTACACGACGGATTCCGTCTGAATGGCGTTGCTGCGTAGCCACAATTGGGGAGCCGTCTCGGCCATCACTGTCCCTGGGCCGCCTGGCAGCAATCGTTCGAGTTGCCGCTTTAGATGGGCTGGATTGATGTGTCTTAGGAAAGCTTCCCACTGCAGTCGCTGTTCCTGTTCCAACTCGCCTCGCTCGAGAATGCGTTCGATGGGCGGTCTTGCTTCATCGAATTTCTTGCGTATCCGCCCTTGAACGCGCTCTTTGCCCACGACCTTTCGCATGGGCAAACACGAAGTTGGCATAGGCGTCCAGCCAGGCATAGACGTCGTTGAGCCATTTCACCTGATCGGGCGTATCGTACCGTTCATAGCCCACAATGTCCCGTACGTAAAATCGATTCTTCTGCTCCACGTGCGCATTGTCGTTTTTCTTATACGGTCGACTGCGTGTGAATTCCAGTTGTCGTTGCCTGGCGATCCGCAGCAGGTGACTGTTGATAAATTCGGTTCCATTGTCACAGTGCAATCCCCAGATCGCATGGGGCCACTCATCGAGGATGCGCGTCAGGGCGGCGCAGATGGCGGCTTGCCCGCGTCCCAGCACCGCACATCGACGGCTGTACCCGGTCACCATATCCACCGTGGACAATGTGTACGCGAAGTGCCCCAGTGAGGAAGCCCCACTGTGGACAACCAAATCAATTTCCAGAGCTCCCAGGCGTTGTTCATCCCAGTCGTACAGGCGTACGGGGATATCGTGACGAAGGCGATTGGCCGGACGATGGTGCATGGCGGCGTGGGGCCGTGTGCTCTGGGTTCGCCATGTGTGGATGCGTCTTGCGAGAGTCGCGCGACTGACGGAGGAAAGCTGTTCGCAGATCGTTTCGGTCAACGTCAGTTCATGATGGTCCGCCAGCTTCTCGGCTGTCTTCAACAGCATGGGGTGCAGGCGCTCGGCGCAAGGATAATCGAGGGTTTCCCAGATCTTCTGAATCGCGGGGAGCGCCTCGCGATATTGGATGACGCGAGATCGCTGTTTGGGCTTCTTCGGCGCATCATGGGCACGCAAGATCGCAATGGCGTACTTGCGCTGATATCCGAGGGTCATCACGAGTTCATCGAGAAGGCGTGACTTTTCTAATTTGCCAGAGGCGGCCCAATACCTCTGACGCATCGTAGCAATGTATTCACGACGGGCTGGCAAAGACATGCGCACAACAATCCCTTCGGTAAGATTTCTATATGAGTGATCCAACTCCTCTTGGGTATGATTTTAGCTGAGTTATTGCGATGGGTTGTGCGCCGACGGTAAAAACAGTACAATAAAGGTCTGTAGCCGGGTTTGCCGTCGGACCATGTGTTCCTTGTGCGCGTTCGCGCGCCGGGGGTGGTCCGGGCACTTCCTGAAGCGAGGGGAGTGACACCCTATCCATGGGGTTGTTAGACAAGCTTCTGGGCAATGAACGGGAATTGAAAAAAATGTTCCGGACGGTTGACCGGATCCGCGAACTGGAACCGCGTTTCGAAGCGCTGTCCGACGAGGACTTGCGCGGACAGACGGCACTGTTCAAAGAGCGCCACGCAAACGGTGAAAAACTCGATGCCATCCTGCCAGAAGCGTTTGCGGTTGTCCGGGAAGCCGCCAAACGTGTGCTCGGCATGCGCCATTTTGATGTGCAGATGGTGGGGGGGATCGTCCTTCATCAGGGGCGCGTTGCGGAAATGCGGACAGGCGAAGGCAAGACGCTGGTCGCTACGCTTCCCGCCTATCTGAACGCACTGACCGGAGACGGCGTGCACATCGTGACGGTCAACGACTATCTGGCCAGGCGCGACAGTGAGTGGATGGGGCAGGTTCATCGGATGCTGGGGCTGACCGTGGGTCTGAATATCCACGGCATGTCGCACGCCGAAAAGCAGGAAGCGTATCAGGCAGACGTCACATACGGGACCAACAATGAGTTCGGCTTTGACTATCTGCGGGACAACATGGTCCTGAGCCTGTCGGAGATGGTTCAGCGACCGCTCGCCTACGCCATCGTCGACGAGGTGGACAGCATTCTCATCGATGAGGCGCGCACGCCGCTCATCATTTCGGGCCCGGCGGAGAAGTCCACCGATCTGTATTTCATGGCGGATCTGTTTGTGCGTTCCCTGAAACACGAAGCCGACTATACGTTCGATGAGAAGGCCAGGACCGCGAATCTCACTGAGAACGGCGTTCATAAGGCGGAGCGATACTTTCATCTGCAAAACCTCTACGATCCGGACCATATCACGATCAATCACCATATCACGCAGGCCCTCAAGGCGCACGCGCTGATGCACCGCGACAAGGATTACGTCGTGCTCGGCGAGGAAGTGGTGATCGTCGACGAATTCACGGGCCGCATGATGCAGGGCAGGCGGTACAGCGACGGACTGCACCAGGCGATCGAGGCCAAGGAAGGCGTGAAGGTGCAGAACGAGTCGCGTACCCTCGCGACGATCACGCTGCAAAACTACTTCCGGATGTACCGCAAGCTGGCCGGGATGACCGGGACAGCCAAGACGGAGGAACAGGAACTCATCGACATCTATGCCATGGATGTCATGACCACTCCGACAAATAAGCCCAACCGGCGCGAGGACCTCTCGGATGTCGTCTACAAGAGCGTGAAGGGCAAATTCAACGCGGTGGTCGACGAAATTGCCAGGCGACACAAGGTGGGGCAACCGGTTCTCGTGGGGACGACCTCGATCGAAAAGTCCGAGTATCTTTCCGGCCTGCTGAAGGCGCGCGGCATCCCCCACCAGGTGCTAAACGCAAAGCACCACGAGCGGGAGGCGGAAATCGTGTCGCACGCCGGGGAACCCAACCTGGTGACGATCGCCACGAACATGGCCGGACGGGGGACCGACATTCTGCTCGGCCCCGGTGTGGCGGAGGTCGGCGGCCTGCATATCATCGGCACGGAGCGGCACGAGAGCCGCCGGATTGACAATCAGTTGCGCGGCCGTTCGGGCCGCCAGGGAGATCCGGGCTCGTCTCAGTTTTATCTGTCTTTGCAGGACGATCTGATGCGGTTGTTCGGCGCCGACAACATCATGGGCCTGATGGATAAACTGGGGATCGAAGAAGACCAGCCGATTGAAAACAAGATGGTGACGCGGGCGATCGAACGGGCGCAGAAAAAAGTCGAGGCGAACAATTACGATATCCGGAAGCACGTGCTTAAGTACGACGACGTGATGAACAAGCAACGGGAAGTGGTTTACAAACAGCGCATGCAGATTCTGCAGGAGCAGAACCTGCGGGGAATCGTGGCGGGCATGTGCCATGATCTCGTGGATTTCATGCTGCAGACGTACTGCCTTGTGGATCAGGTTCCGGAGGACTGGGATATCAAGGGCCTTATCGACTACGGTGAGCACGTGTTCCTGACTCCGGGCCGCCTGACGGAGGAAGAACTCCGCCGTTTGGAGAGGGAAGAATTGCAGGATTTCCTGTATGACCAGATTGAAGTCGAATACCAGGCGCGTGAGCAGCAGCTCGGCGAATTTCTGCGGGAGCTGGAACGCGTTGTTGTGTTGCGCTCGGTGGACGCCAAGTGGATGGATCATATCGACGCCATGGAGACGCTGCGCCAGGGCATCCACCTGCGCGCGTACGGCCAGATCGATCCGCTCACCGCCTATCAGCAGGAAGGCTTCCAGATGTTCAACGACATGATTCACAGCATCCAGGAAGAGATTGTGACCTACGTCTTCAAAGCCCAAGTGTCGGTCCAGGGCGACCTGCCGGAGCGGGAGCCGACGTACTCTTCCACGTCCGGTTGAACGGATTACCGCGCATGCCCCCTTTTCGGGCGCGCTGGCAAGTGGATTTCCGCTGGCGGCCAGTCGGCCGTCAGAGTGGAGCACGCCGCAAGTTACAGAAGGAATGGACCGTCTCGCGGACGGTGATCAGGAGGTTCTTGAATGGCGGAAACGTTCGGTGAATTGCGCGGGATTTTAAAAAATATGGACCAGCGTCTGGCGGATATCGGGAGGTCTCTTTGACGTAGAGGCGAAGAGTGCGCGCATCGCCCAACTGGAGGTGCTGATGGCCGAACCCTCCTTTTGGGACGATCAGGGCAACGCGCAGCGGACTATCGCGGAAGCCAACGCGCTGCGCGATCTCGCCGAGCGGTTCGGCGCTTTGCGGACGCGCCTGGAGGACGCCGCCGTCATGCTCGAACTGGCGCAGGAGGAAGATGATCGCGAACTATTTCGCGAACTGGACGATGGCGCGGTTGGCTTGGAGCGTTCACTGGACGAGTTTGAACTCGAATTGCTGCTGGACGGCGAGTATGACAAAAACAACGCGATTGTCGAACTGCATCCCGGCGCGGGCGGAACGGAATCGCAGGATTGGGCGCTGATCCTGCTTCGCATGTACACCCGATTCTGTGAACGCAGGGGCTGGAAAGTCGAAACGCTCGACTATCTGGACGGCGACGAGGCGGGATTGAAGAGCGTCACGCTGTTGGTGAAAGGGCACAACGCGTACGGGTATCTGAAAGCGGAAAAGGGCGTGCACCGCCTTGTCCGCATCAGCCCGTTCGACAGCTCGGGAAGGCGGCACACGTCGTTTGCGTCTGTGGACGTGATTCCGGAGATGGATGAGGACATCGAGATCGACATCCGCCAGGAGGACCTCAAGATCGACACGTACCGCGCCACGGGCGCGGGCGGACAGCACATCAATACGACGGATTCGGCGGTGCGCATCACGCACCTTCCGACAGGCGTCGTAGTCACCTGTCAGAGTGAACGGTCGCAGATCCAGAACAGGGCGGTCGCGATGCGGATTCTGGCCGCCCGGCTGCTGGAGAAAAAACGGGAGGAACAGGAGGCGGAGGTGGCGGCTCTGCGCGGCGAGCAGAAGGATATCGCGTGGGGGAGCCAGATCCGTTCGTACGTGTTCCACCCCTATTCGCTGGTCAAGGACCACAGAACGGGCCATGAGGTGGGGAATGTCGGAGCCGTGACGGACGGAGACCTAGATGGTTTCGTGAACGCCTACCTGCGCTGGAACCTGCAGCGCAGGCAGGGCGGCGGGGCGTGAGGGGAAGGAGTTTCAATCGTTTCCGATACTTTTTGATTCTGAAAACGCGGTTTCACATTGCGCTTGCAGTTCTCTCCACTGCAGGTCCCATTCTATGGCGGATTCCGGCGGTTCCGGGATGGCGTAGCCGGAATCCCGCGCAAGTTGTACGGTATGCCGCATATCCTCCAGTCGTTCGAGACTATACAATGCAAGCACACTGATCCACAGTTTGAGCGCCTCTATCTCAGTGTGGTCTTTCGGCGCTGCCAGGATGATGCGCAGGGCCTGTTCGGGAAGTGGCAGCCGCAACGTTGACAGCGCGGCGTAGAGAAGAAATGCCTGATTGCCAGTATGCTTGAAACTCTGCAATGCAAAGTCTGCCACTTCGGCGTCTTGAGCCGCTTCCATTGCATCGCGCAGCCACGGTTGCATGTCCTCCCATTTTGACACTGGCGGGAAATAATCGCGGTTTCGCCGGTATGCTTGCGGTGGCCGCTCAATCCAGCGACCATCGGATGTCCATACCTGACCCCACCGTCTGTGGAGAACCTCCAGATTCTGCTTCATGGAATGCTGCCACTCCTGGCTGTTCCATGATGCGCTCCCTTTATGGTAGATGAATACATCCCTCGCAACGCCGATCTGATAACCGGCATTCAGCACCCGGATACAGTAATCGTCATCCTCGTAGTTACCCTTGCCAAAATCGAGGTGAAGACCGCCTACCGTATGAAGGACTTCTTGACGCATAACCCAGGCAAAGCCGACGATTCTCTGTGTAGCCATAACAGTACCCGCATTCTTTGCGAAGATCATGCGCGCAAACGGATCCAGTGCGTCGAGAGAGGAAGAGAAGGGGATGTTCTGTACGCCGGATACATTGCATGCCATGGGTCCAATGAGGCCGAGAGAAGGAAATTGGTAAAAGTGGACGAGCATTCGTTCCATCCAGCCAGATGTCATGACCACATCGTTGTTGAGAATCGCGATAAACTCCGTCGTGACGGTCGCTAAACCCGCGTTTATTCCGCCTGCAAATCCAGTGTTGTATTTCAAAAACACTGGTTTAATCCAAGCGTGGATTTCCGCTAAGTTACGCAGATACTCGGGGGTGCCGTCTGTTGAACCGTTGTCCACCGGTACAAGAATATAATCCAACCATGTGGATGTCTGGATGCTGGCAATGGCCTGTTTAGTATATTCTAAATTATTCCAACAAAGGATTATGATTGTTGTTTTTGGTTGAGTTGCAGGAAGAGGAAGGATTGCTGACAACTTCTCGCGCACAAGATCCGGATGGTAATGGTTTTTGATAATGTTCTGTGCGTGATTCTGAAATGCGGACCACAACGGCTTGTCCTCATACAGGCGAATTACGGCGTCGGCAAATGCACGGGCGTCATTGTCCGCAACGATGATTCCCGCCTCGGCGACGGGCATGCCTTCTATGGCGGTGGTTGTGGCGACAAATGGTACTTGATACTCTAAAGTTTCACCCAACTTGCCTTTTATGCCAGACCCGAAACGCAGTGGCATGACCGTGAGCCGGGTTCGTTCGTAGAGATTCGTCAAATCCGGCACATAACCAAGAACGGATATGGTATCCGATTCCAGATCTCTGATCCTCTCCGTTGGATTGTTTCCCGCGATGGACAGATGAATCCCGGGCAGGCTGAGTTGGATCAGCGGCCATATTTCCAGTAAAAAAAAATTCATGGCGTCCACATTTGGGGTGTGATTAAAATTTCCCACGAAAAGAACGCCGGATCTGTCTTCCCATGGTGTGCGGCTCTCGCGGAGTTCGTGAATAATGGGTACAACTTCGACGATCTTAGCATGCTGTTCCCGCGTCCACGCTCCGTCAACTTCACTTACGGCCACCACAATATCCGCATCTTGGCAGGCGTCGAGTTCTCTCCACGCGGTCCGCTTTTGCGACAATTCGTCACCAAAGCCGTACTGTCTTCCTTGGGTCAACCGTTTCGAATGAATATCCACCGTGTCGTAGATAATGCGGGATCTGATGGACAGCGCCCGCACGATGGGCGCTGTCCAATGATACAGATCAGGTGCTGCTATCCACGCCGTGTTCCGGTTAGACGATTGGAGAATGTGCGGCCAGGGGATGGATCGCAGATCGTTGTTTCCTGAGTGGCATTCAATGCCGATGTCCTCCAGGGCTTTTTGGTAATGCTCCTGTCCAACGCCGTACATTGCGATGAAAATGATACGAGCAGCGGGCATGATGGATCGTGCAAGAGAGAGAATATTCCACATGCGCTTGCCGCCCGCCGCTCTGTCCTGCCAGGGGAACGTCTGATCGATAAAGATGAAGTTGTCTACTGGATCAAGTGTGGTTTCAATCAGTCGTCGCGAAAGACGGTCCATCCAGCGTTCACAGAACTTCATCCTGTTTTGTCGTATCAGGAGGTCATGTTCGATACCTCTGCCAAATGTTTGACTGCCGAGGTGTACAACCTCTGATCGAGGCTGGTAGTAAACATTGTATCCTTTGGAACGCAGCAGCTCGCACAAGTCTGTGTCCTCATAGTAACCGCGTCCATAGGCGCTTTCCAGTAGAAACTCGGCTGTACCGCCCAGCGCAGTGCGCCGGATCATCAAACTAGCGCCGGAACAGTAGGTGACTTTGCGCAGAAAGTTGACAGAAGGATCAAGGCGATTGAGACCTGCTCCCAGTTGAATCGCCTCGCCGTGGTAGAGAATTTCACCTCCTGCTTCTTCAACGCGATACTCCTTCGTTAACAATTTGGAACCGACCGCGCCCGCATCCGGGAATTTCTCCATGATCTCGTACAGGGCATTCAACCAACCGGGTAACGGAATGGTGTCATTGTTCAGCAGAACGATGTAAGGGTGTTTGGCGTATGTAAAACCAGTGTTCACCGCTTCGATGAAGCCGCCGTTGTGCGGTAGCCGCACCAGTTTGACTGTGACGTCTGCAGGAATGACAATCTCTTTAGCGCGGGATTCCAGGCTTGCTGTCGAACCATCATCAATGAGCACAAGCTCTTCCGGCAAATCAAAATTGCTAAACAGCGCGTTCACCGATTCAACAGTTGTTGAGATGTGGTTGAAAAACGGCATCAGGATTGTGGCAGGTATGCGAACGGACATACGAATCAAAGACCCCCTTAAAAATGAATTATCTATAGTTAAAGAACGACTTCTTTCGCGTTGCAATTTCTATTTTTTCGCCGCAATCTCCAGGAATCCTGCAAGGCGGAGAGACGCGAAGGTGTGGATGGTTGATTGGCGGGACTTCGCTAATTTCACTGTTAAAGCTTACGAGAGTGGGATCACCTATGGTAACATGGGGAAACGATGATATGGGAACAGTTGATCGGATTCGTCGTGAATGCTGGGTGTGTTACGGGGGATGACGTATGCAAAAACGAGCGGGACAACTCTGGCTGTTTGATATGGACGGGACCTTGTTTCGCACGGAGCCGGTTGCTGTGCCCGCTTTTTATCTCGCCCTGGAGCGCATGGCGGAAAACGGCGTTCCCGTGCCTGCGGATCTGACCGAGAAGCGGATCACGTCGACCTTCGGGCTCACGCACGATAAAATCTGGACGGCCCTGTACGGCAGCCGGTTGAGTCCCGCGCAGCAGGCGATGGCGGACGCGATCCTGCTCGAAGAAGAAATCGGGCTCATTCGGCGGGGGGCTGGCCGATTGTACGATTCGGTCGCGGAAACATTGGGCACCCTTTATCGTGAAGGGGCCACGCTTACGGTGGCGAGCAACGGCCAGCAGCCTTATGTGGAAGCGATCGTGCGGCACTTCGGGATTGCGTCCCTGTTCTCCGGACTGTACACCGCGAGCGGCGCAAGGGTGGCCTCAAAGATCGAGCTCGTCCGTCTCGCGTTGCTCGAAATCCCCCACAGGCAGGCCGTCATGGCGGGGGACCGGTACACGGACATCGAAGCAGGAAAGGCGAACAACCTGTTTACCGTCGGTTGCGCATTCGGTTTTGGAGAGGCGGAGGTGGCAAAGGCGGACCGGGTGATCCACGGTTTCGCGGAACTGCTGGAGCTCGATATCGGTTCGCTCTGAAGAAACTTTCTGTTCGGGATTCTGACGAGGTATTCTGGCCGGAATTCTGACTTGGATTATGGGCGGAATTTTGGCCGGGGCAACGGATCGGCGGGATTCTGGTTTTTCGCATATTTGCCGCGGAGCGGCTTTACACGGGTGGCGGTGGCGTATATAATGAAAACGAAAGGTCAATGATAGTCAAGGTCAGGCGCGGGGAGGGTTGCGATGCGTGAGAAGCACAGCGGACCAGATCGAGTCCTACCTCCTGGAGAGATTGAAGGACAGCCGCGTGGGCATGATCGAGGTGCAGCGCGGCGAACTCGCCGAACGCTTTTCCTGCGTGCCGTCCCAGATCAATTATGTGATCGCGACGCGCTTTACCCTTGAGAAGGGGTACGTGGTCGAGTCGAAACGCGGAGGCGGCGGGTATATCCGCATCAAGCGGATCGCGGCGGAGCATATCAATAAGATCGAGCAGTTGGTTCAGAAAGTCGGGGAGAGCATCCCGCAAAAGGAAGCGGAGGATATCGTGTGGCGCCTGGAGAGCGACGAGATGCTCTCGGAACGCGAGGCGGACATCATGCGCATGGCTCTCTCGCGCGACGTGCTCGCGCTGCCGCTGCCCGAACGCGATGAGATCCGCGCCCGTGTGTTGTGCGCGATGCTGTCGGCGGTATTTGTCCACCAGGTAGAAAAATGACCGCTTGCGGTTGACAGTGAGGTGGAGAAGCATGTTGTGCGAGGAATGCGGCGAACGGCCGGCGACCGTTCATTTTACCGAGATTGTGCAGGGACGCAAAACGGAGTTTCACCTGTGTGAAGCGTGCGCTCGCGAGAAGGGCGCGCACGCCTATCAGATGGTCAGCGGCCCTTTTTCGGTGAATCAGTTGCTGACCGGTCTGATGAATCTCGACCCGGCCGTCGCCGAGCGCGCCGCGGCGCCCACGCTGCGCTGTGATCGCTGTGGAATGACATTTGCCCAGTTTTCGCAGGCGGGGCGTTTCGGCTGTCCACATTGCTATCAGGCGTTCTCGTCCGGACTCGACGGGCTGCTGAAGCGCGTGCAGAGTTCCGACCGGCATGTGGGCAAGATCCCCCACCGTCGCGGCGGCCGGGCGACGGCAAGGCGGGAGTTGGCGAATATGAAAAGCAAGTTGCAGGAATGCGTGACGGAAGAACGGTTTGAAGAAGCCGCCGCCTTGCGGGACAAGATCCGGATCCTTGAGCAACAGCTTTCCACGGATACCGGATGAACCGGGGGACATGTGGTGTGGTAAAGTGTTCGCGCGGTCGAATGGGGGTCCGGCGCATGCCGTGTAACGGTGTGAAGCGGCGCGGATGATGCTCTCGCGGTTGTGGAAAACGGGCGCAACGGAGGTGCGCAGTATGTCGGTGAGTGATTTCATTCATCGCATGAGCGGGAAGTGGCTGAAAGAGGACGGCCCGGAAGCGGATGTCGTGATCAGCAGTCGCGTGCGGCTGGCGCGCAACCTGGAGGATCAGGTGTTTCCAATGATCGCAGCGGAGCAGGATCAGCAGCGGATGCTGGAAGAGGTCGCGCGTGCGGCGCAGACGGACGAGGTGCGCAAGCTGGGCGAATTTCATATGCTGCCCATGCGCGACCTGACGCCCGTGATG
>JAKACR010000208.1 GCA_021821225.1 Bacillota bacterium
GCCGGAATCGGCGACCTGTCGTTCATCGGTCGCTTGCGATCGTTCCCATCTTGATTGCTCATACCGGATTTCCCCTCTCTGCACATCAACTTCACTTTGAGCCTAGCACTCTCCGATGCAGTGAAACGGTCATTTTTCGTGCAGATTCGGCGTGTGGATTCCCTCTTCTTCCGCGTTGGGGAAACGATCCACTTACACATGAGTCTCTTCAGCAAACGACATTCTTGTTATCACTGTGTTAACTCAGAACAATTTTCCGGGTGTTTTTGAGTGTACTATCACCCCGTATTGTCAGTGTGTTATCAGATAACATCGCTTGGAATGTCAAGATAATTGGGCATGCCCATTCCATTTGTGATCAACGTGTTATCATCATTTGTTGACATGTTGTTCGCACAGGTTTGAATTCATCGTATGATGGCCTCGATTCCCCCCTGTTATCGCCTTCTTTTCATCTTCAAGCGACCTTTCCCGTATTTTCCCTTCGACTCAACCTCATTTTGTATTATCAACGTGTTAACACAGACCGATTCCGTGTCAGATTATAGACGGAATAACGCCATGTACTCGCATTGCGTTAGCAGTTTAAAATACCTGTCCTACATGGCTATTGGACATGTTTATTTTATATTGTTGTCACCATGTTATCATGAGATTGTTAACACGTTGATAATACACACCTATGACCATCGAATTTCGACCACAATTGGCCGCAAAAATCGACTCAATCACAAGTTTCAAGCGCTCTTCCCCCGGATTTCCTCCGTTTCGCTTCGTTTTTGTGTTGATATCGTGTTATCACGACAGGTTTAAGCTGTCGATACTCCTCATAGTATTGACTTGTGTCAACAGCTTGTTACCATAGGAGTGACGCGGATCGTAAGCCGAACTGCGAGTTCCCTCTATTATTCGTTATCAGTGTGTTATCATTTTCTTGTTAACACGATGTTGACAGAACAAAACCTCATATGAGGGAAGGGTGGCATTTCATGATCGTACGCACAGCTGCTGTGGATGTGGGAAACGATGCGCTCAAGGCTCTCTTTGCAGGCGGCAAACGGATGCGCATTCCGAACGTCATTGCGTATCCGGGGGAGCGGCGCAACGTCATCGCGTTGGAGCAAGACCCGCTCGATGGATTGCACGTCACCGTCACCTCCAGCTCTCTGTCGGTCGGAAAGATCACCGCAGCCGTTGGAAACCTCGCAGGCGAGTATGCAGAGAACAATGAACTCACCCGCGACGATGACAAAGCGACAAGCGACCAGATTCTCGTGCTGCTGCTCACCAGCCTCGCCTTGGACGCCCTACAGGCTGCTCCGGCGCAACCCGAACACCTCATCGCGCGCTATCGTCTCTCCACGGGTCTGCCCATGCGGGAGATCAAGAACCAGCGCAGCGAGATGTTCCAGGCCCGACTGCGCGACACCCAGCACGAAGTGGCGTTCCTGGACACGCCGCAGGTAGCTGGACGCAAGGTCACCATCGGATTTGACGACGTGATCGTCGGCAGCGAGGGCTATGCGGCCATGATGCAACTGGTCACGGACGACGATCTGCATATTCGCGATGAGAGCCTTCGACAAGCGCATGTCCTGATCCACGATATCGGCGGTCAATCGACTGACAGCGCCGTCTTCAAACCGAATCTGATCGTGGACAACATACACTCGGAGGGCATCCGCCTGGGCGCTTCGCCCTATCTGGATGAGATCATCGCCCGCGTGGAAGAGGCGCATGGGTATCGGTTTCGTTCCCGTTCGGCTCTGGTGAACGTCTTGGTATCGCCTACGCAACGCAATCATGTGTTTGTGAAAGGCAATCGGACCAGCATCCAGCCGATCGTCGATGACGTCCTGACCAAACTCGCCCAAGAGGAGTATCGCCAAGTCCGCAAAATCTGGCAGACCAGCCCGGAAATTCAACTGGCGTATCTGATCGGAGGCGGTTCCGCGATTCTCAAGGACTATCTGGAGAAGATCAACCAGGCGCAGGAGCAATACCCCCTGCACTTTCTTGATCCCGAAACTTCGGTCTGGTCGATCGCGCAGGCGTACGATAAGCTGGCTCGGGCGCACTGGCACAAACCCACATCGGTGTAGGAGACGATGCGCCATGCGTAAGCCCACACCGAAAAAACGCAGCCCGTCACCCCCGCTCGCATGCGGCGACTTGCTCGCGTTTCGGATTCCTCCGGACGCGACCGACGCGGAACTGGCATTCCTGAATGGCTTGCGCGAGCAGCGCAAAGCCCCCAACGAACCGTACTTGGGTGCGCTGTTTTGGGAGCAAATTCGAAACCGAACACACGGCGATGAGCCGAAGATCACCGTGGCGCTCCCGGCTCCGTTGACGCTGGAGCAACAACGTCTTTTGGGCGATGAAGCGATCCGTCGCACCCTGGGATACTTAGTGTACCAAGCGCTTGGAGGGGCAACTGTTTCGGCGCTGACCCCTCCTGCACCTGCACCAGGCCATGGGCCATCAAATCAATCGCCTCTTCACGATCCGGCACTGCAAAACCTGTTGAAGGGGATCTATACGGATCATCAGGGCGAGTAAGACCGTCACCGCTCCAAGCAATCGGGGGCGGTTTGTTTGTCCGTAGCTCGCGCATGAATCACTCCGGATTGCACGAAAAGTGAGCGTTTCTATCCGTCTCGAAGCGTTACGATGTCTCTAAGATCAGGGGGGTGGAAAACGAACGGAGGTCAACATCATGACGCGCGATGACATATACGATCAAGTGGCGACACTGGCCATGGCCAAACACTCCTACGCCGATATAGCCGACCGCCTGAATATCACATCCTCTTATGTGGGTCGAGTTCTTGTTGAACTGCGCAAAAACGGCATCCTGCCGCCCGCCGAACTGCGCTGCGAACGAAAGAGCAAGAGTTTCGCGCCGCCCGCACCGCCCATTGATCCCGACAAACACCATGAGATCATCCGTGCTGTGGAAAACGCGATCAGTCGATACGCTGCGATCACTGAAGACTCGCGAGCGAATGTGCTGCGCTTTATGGGCACGCGCGACACGGTGGAACTGGCCGCTGAACTTCTTGGACTGTCGGGCGGCGACGGCGAAACTGTGCCCGTGGCCACGCTGCAGGCGGTCTCGGTCGTCTTGGAGCGGCACGGATACGTCATTATGCAGTTGTCGGGGTACAGGCCAGCCTTGTGAGAAAAGAACAAGAACCTCCCTTCAGAGAGGCTCCCATCCCTATCGCGTTCACCTGTTCCCCATCGGCGAGGCCGCGCTACGCAAACGCCCATCGCAGGTCGATCGCGGCGCTGTTGTGCAGCGGCTCTGGCTCGCCGAATACTGGACCGCTGGCGTAGCGCATCCCGGAACGGATCCCCATCGCCCGTTCCGCCTCCGTCGCCACGCGCAGCGACCACTCCGGTCGCCTGCCGCCGTGTCCGTTCATCACGCGGCGCCTGCGGTACACA
This sequence comes from Bacillota bacterium, assembly GCA_021821225.1. The sequence goes on from JAKACR010000208.1 coordinate 3,454, forward strand.
TCCCACACCTCTCCGGCCCGGCCGCCCTCTTCGCGCAGCTCCCAGAGCGTAAACACCCCATGCCAGGTTGGGCGCTCGTCGCGAAACTGCCGGACGAATTCCCGCCACGCCGTGGTGTCTCGCAATCCATCGGGTCGCAGCACGACAAGCGGCTCCAGCGCCCGTTCGTACGCCCGTTCCAGCAGGCTGCGCAATTGCGCCGGGTACTCGGCCCGGTACAGGTCGCCGTGCGCGTCCACCAGCACGTACCCGGCTGTCTCGCCCCGCCACAGATCCACCAGCGGTTCGATATACATGAGTCATCCTCTCCCTCAGAAAAACCGCCAGTGGGTGATGTGGTCCGGAATCGGGATTGGCTCTGGCTTGCCAAATACGGGCCCCGCCGCGTACCGATGCCCCTCACGCAGACAGCGATCGCGCTCCTCCACCGTCTTGAGTTTGGCCACCCAGCTTTCCGGTCCAGGCTTGCCCGCCGTGAGCATTCGTTTTTGTTCGACCACGTTCCACGCCTCTCCTTTGCGCTCCCCTGTCTCGATGACCTCCCACAGCCGAAGCGACTGCGGATCTTTGCAAAGTTCCTTGCGCACCCGATCGAGATACTCGCCCCACAGCGCATCCTCCTGCAATCCCACGGGGCGAATGAGCACCAACGGCTGGCGATACTCACTGACCACGACGTGCAGGATCGCATACAGTTCTCCGGGATACGTCGCCCGGTACAGTTCCCCTTTGGCGTCCACCAGCACAAATCCCGCCGTCTCGCGTCGCCACAGGTCCACCAGCGGTTCGAGAAACACACGTCATTCCCCCTATCCCAGAAACCGCGCACTCAGGAGCAAAACGCCTCCTACTGTGATCACCCCAAGTAAAAACCCGACCGCCACCGGAACCCCGCGCGTTCGTTCTGCCGCCAGGGTGCCCGGACCCAGTCCGTACACCAAACGCCTTACACCGGGCGCGGCGAGCCACCAGAATCCGATGCCCGTAGCGAGAATGCCTGGTACCATCCCCAGCGCCGCCCCGAGCGCGGCCGCCATCTTCATGTCGCCGACGCCGGTCCACCCAAGCAGCGCGGGAATCAGCCAGATGGCGCCCACGGCCATGGCGCCAAGGACGGACGCCCACAGACTTCCCGTCCATGCGTGCCAGAGCAGGAAGACCGCGAGCGCGCCCAGATTCCAGACGTTCGGGATATGGCGCGTCCGGACATCGAAGAGGGCAGCACCAACTGCAAACCCCATTACCAAGATCCACAGCGTGAGCGTCATGGAAACCGCACCTCCCTTCCAACCATCTGAAGTTGCTTGAACCATTTTGCCAACGTGCGGTCATCAGTAGATCTCAAAATAGTCAATCGCACTGGTGGTTCCATTCGACAGTGCACGCACATAACGAAAAGTCTGCGTTCCATACGTGTACGTGTAGTTCACCTGAGTTGCCAGCATGGGCGCGTAGCCGATGGTCGTCCAGGTCGTGCCATTTGATTGAAGCTGTCCGCTTGCGATTGTGTCACTGAAGGGTAACTGTGACGTTGTTCCAGGCTGCAAACCAATTCATCGCGTCATTATATCCTTGGAGATACTGCCACCCTAACGCGATGTTTGTTGTGCCCGATGGAACCACGAAGGAAAATGGCATATTGTTTGTCACCCCGTCGTAGTTTACATAGATCCAATCCGTTCCCGTGATCTGACCGGATGCATTGTAAAACTGGACAAATGGGGCGCTGTAAATCGTGCCGCTTTGCGTTCCCATCATGTTTGTGGTCACATCGCCACTTACGCTTGAAATCGTGTAAGAAGATGGTGCGCGATACACATTGTACCCTTCATTACCGCCGCTAAGCGTAATCCCCGCGTTATATGGCGTAGATTGATTGAAGGTGCCACCATGAACGGACACATCAAATACAATGCCTGATGTATTGGAACCAAAGCTCGTGTTACTTCCAGTGATTTGCACGGT
>JAKACR010000209.1 GCA_021821225.1 Bacillota bacterium
AAGAATTATTGACGGTCGCGTCATCGCTCGCATCTCCCCATTCTCCATGCTGCACGCGCTCCAGTTGCGCGCGCAGGATCGCCACCTCCTGCACAAGGCGCACACTGCGTGTCGTGAGCCGGGACAGCGTCACGGTCAACTGCAGCATGGTCAGCAGCATGAACAGAAAGCCGACGAAAAACAGCAGGGACGGCGCGTAAAAGATCCCCAGCACGGCCGCCACATTGTTCAAAACGTTAGGAAACAGCGACAGCAGGAAAATGACCAGCCCCATGCCGAGCCAAAAAAGCGAATACTGTTCGAGCAGCATGCGCCTGCGCATGAGATCGACGACCGCCACGACAAACACGATGCTGAAAAGAATGCCAAGTGCATAGACACTCACAGGCGTCCCTCCCCTTTGAGCGGTCTGCCGCGCAGCACCTCAAGCAGGATCGCCAACGACACCTTGAACATGTAATACATCGATTTAACCATGGTGATCGAGGAGGCGCCCGCCTGCCGCTCCTTCATTTCGACCGCAACTTCGCGCACCGTCATTTTATAACGGTGCATCAGCACAAGCACTTCAACTTCCGGATAATCCAGCGGATACTGGGCGCTGAACAATTCGATCGTGCGACGGTTGACCACCCGGTAGCCGGATGTCGTATCCTTGATCGCATAGCCGACAGCCAGCCGGACAAACGCCGCCAGCAGGATCATGCCCATCCGGCGCGATGTCGACGAGCGGTACGCCGTCTTTTGTATATAGCGCGAGCCGAGAATCATGTCGGCGTTATCCCTGCGCGCTTCCTCCAGCAGACGGGGCAGGTCCGCCGGATCATGCTGGCCGTCCGCATCAATCTGGACGGCATAGCGATATCCTTTCCCCCGCGCGTAGCGATATCCTGTCTGGACCGCGCCGCCGATGCCAAGATTTACGGTCAGACTGATCACATACGCGCCCGCTTCCGCCGCCACTTCGGCTGTCCGGTCCGTCGAGCCGTCGGAGACGACCACGATGTCGACTTGGTCGGTGGCTTGCAGAATGCTGCGGATGACGGCGCCCACCGTTTTTTCTTCATTTAATGCCGGTATGATTACCAACGCTTCCCGCACGGCGCCAGACACCTGCCCCTTCTCCTCGTCTTTGGAATATCCCCCGGCGAATCTTCAGCCTGCCGCAGACGGTTCCCCTCTGCCGCCGCGTTTACGCCACCACGACCACAGCCATGACGCCGCGACAGGGATGAGGACCATCCAGACCACCACAACCGGATAGCCGTACCGCGGCAATGGCAGAAACGCGAGTTGGATGGCGAGCATGGCCAGCGCCGACAGGGCCACTGCCCGCGCACGGCGCTCCACCAGACCGGCGAACATGGCGATGGCGCCGACGATGACGAGCGCGCGATGGAACAGCACGAACGCGAAAATATACTGGTATTCATACGGCAGCCAGAGCAGGTACGGCAGTTTGCCAAACAGGAACCACCCCGCGTACAGCAGGAAGTGATGGGTAAACCCGGACAGTATATAATGAATCGCGAATGTCTGCTGGCTTTCATGCAGCGCGCGCGACATCGCGATCAGTGTGTTGATCCCCACCCGATTATATGGGCTCGCGCCCGCCAGCATAGGATTGCCGGCTTCGGTGTCAAGGGGGATGAAGCGGTGGAAATCGATTGCATTACGGATCCACCACGGCGCCATGACGACGAGCAGACAGACCAGTTGCAGGACGTTGTCGAGCCAAAAGGCGCCCGAAACGGCAAGGCGCCGCCAGCCGTTCGCGCCGCGCTTGCGTCGCAACAGCCAGTCGCAAAACACAAACACGGCAAACAGCGGCAGGACCGTCGGACGCGCGAGGGTGGTGAGGGCGAGCAGGGCGCCGGTCAAGCCGTAGAACCACCGGTTGCCCGAGCGCTGCGCATACACGAACGCCCAGAATGTGCAGAGCAGCAGCGGAATGAAAACCGCCTCCGTCAAAAGCATCACGCCGATAAATCCGTCGGGCAGATACAGCACCGACAGCACGGCGGCCGCAAGCCCCGCCCACCTGCCAGCCAGCAGCGCCGCCGTTTCATACGCGGCCACGATGCCGACAAGCGACAGCACCTGCTGCGCGAGGAACACCTCGTGAACGAGGCGCGTCTGCGGCAGCAACTGGCCGTGCAGGATCATGGACAATTTGAACATGAGTGCGACAAACAGGGGATAAAGCGGAGTGACGAACGCGTCCGGCTTTGAACCGAAGCCGAGATAGCCGTCCAGCACCACGTGGCGCGCCATTTGATTGTAGCGGAGCATGTCTCCGTACATATACACACCCGTGCGGTGCCACACGTAAAGCCGCAGCAACAGGGCAACGGCGAGCACCACGAGCAGAGGAATGCGATTGCGGAGCGCGTTCGACAATGCGCGCAAGCCTCCTACCATTTCACTATCTTGAAGCGTAACCCGAGCGTGCGGAATTTGTCAAATTCCGCACGACTTCGAACGACTCCGCGTTGCGCCGCTCCGGCGCCGCGGCGGTCCCCGTTTTCTGCGGTGCGTCGCGAGATTGTGAGCTATACTGACAAAATCAATTGTCCGAAGGGACGTGCGCGATTGAAATTCCCCCCGGCGTTCACCGCCATGTTTTGCGCCTGTTTTGGAGCGGAAGCGTTCCGGCGCCTGCAGATGCAGGCCGCCGATCCCCCGCGCAAGGGGCTGCGTCTGCTCACGGCTCGCGACGCTCCGCAAGCCGCCGCCATCGCGCGGGCCGTTCTGGAACAGCGCGTACCCTGGGCGCAGGAAGGCTACCAGTTGCCAGACGGTCTGCAGGCGGGCGCCGATCCGCTGCACGCGGCCGGATTGTATTACTTACAGGAACCGTCGGCCATGGCGCCCGTCGCCGCACTGGCCCCCCAATACGATGAGCACATCCTCGATCTGTGCGCCGCGCCCGGTGGAAAATCCACGCAGATCGGTGATTTGTTGCGCAGAACAGGCGTACTCGTCGCAAACGAGATCGACCACCGGCGCGCGGATGCACTCGCGGAAAACATGGAACGGACGGGCATCACGGCTCTCGTGACCTGCCTGCCTCCCGCCCGCCTGGCGGAATTCTATCCCGGAGCGTTCGACGCGGCGCTGGTGGACGCGCCGTGCAGCGGCGAGGGAATGTTTCGCAAGGATCCTGCGGCGATTGATGGCTGGAACGAGGATTTGCCGGGCGTCTGCGCAGACCGGCAACTGGACATTCTGTCCGCCGCCGCGGCCATGGTGCGTCCCGGAGGAAGATTGGTGTACTCAACCTGCACGTTCAACCCACTGGAAAATGAGTGGGTGTGCACAGCCTTTCTCGCCGCCCACCCGGACTGGACCCTCGCCCCGCTGACACTGCCCGGCGCAGTCCCCGGCCTGTCCTCCGCCGCACTGCAATCCGCCGCGCAGCGCTGGCCCGTTCTCGCCGGTCGCAGCAGCGGATGTGACCGCACAGCGGATGCCCCGACCGAACGGTGCGCCCGCTATTTCCCGGACACGGCTGCAGGTGAAGGGCATTTTGTCGCCCTCTTTGCGCGCGCCGGACAGCCGTCCGACAGACCAACGGACAGACGGCAGGACAGACGAACAGAAAAACGAGCGGACCATCGCGCCAAGCGCGGCTCCGGAAGGCCGGTCGCCAGCCCGCAACGGTCGCTCATACCCACCTGGCACAAATTTGCCGACGGCATCCTGCGCCGTGAAATATCGGACGCACCGGCCGTCAATCTGTTTGAACGCGGTTCCCGGCTGTACGCAGCCCCCGCCTTTCCACTGCCGCCAGCCGGTGTTTTGCGCCCCGGTCTGCCGCTTCTTGCAGAACTGCATCGCCACGTCGTTCCGGAGCACGCGCTCGCCCTGGCGCTGCGCAGAGACGATGCGACACAATCGATCAGCCTCCGCTATGGAGATGATCGCATCCTCGCCTATCTGCGTGGCGAGGAATTCGAACTGACACGGGAGGAACAAGAACCGTTGCACGACGGGTGGGTTCTAATCTATATTTTGGACATCACCCTGGGCTGGGGAAAACTGTCCGGCACCCGCGTCAAGAACCACTATCCGCGCGGGCTGCGGCGCGCCTGCCGCTTCATCTGGCCGCACTGAACACGCCGTGTACTTTGCGCGTTCCGCAATGAACGGCGCCGCAAACCTCTTCCTTCAGGGAGAGGGGAAGGCGCCTCACTCTGGCGTTCTTTGACTCTCGATATACCCTCGAATGATCGATAACGGAGCCCCGCCGCAACTTCCGGCAAAGTAGCTCGGCGACCAAAGGTGGCCTCCCCAGAGTTTTTCTCGGATCTTCGGGTAGTTCTTTTGTCGGATCAGACGGCTGGAGACGCCCTTTAGACTATTGACCAACGTCGAAATGGAAACCTTTGGAGGATAGTTCACCAGAAGATGTACGTGGTCATCCTCGCCATCGAATTCCACCAATTCCGCCTCAAAGTCTTGGCATACGGAGGCCATCACCTCGCGCAGGTCGTTCAAAACATCCTTGGTGAACACCCCACGACGGTACTTGGTGACAAAGACCAAGTGAACGTGAAGATCAAATACGCAGTGTCTTCCGGTTCGAATTTCGCTTTTCTTGTCCATACGCCAATGGTATCCTGAAGACATGAAGATCCGCAAGGCGTTTCGGTTCCGCTTGGAGCCGACCGAAGAACAGGTGCGCCAACTCGCGCGATATGCCGGGTGTATGCGCTTTGTGTGGAACAAAGCGCTAGCGCTGCAAAAGGGGCGGCTGGAAGCCGGATCCCCCCTCTTGACGTACGGCGAGTTGACCAGACTGTTGACCTTGTGGCGGCATAGTGACGAGTACGGGTTTTTGGCGATCGCCCCGGAACATCCGTTGCAATGGACGCTGAAGTTTCTCATACAGTCGATCACGGCGGCCTTCGATCCCACCAATCCGGCGCGATTTCCGACCTTCAAGAAGAAGAATCGGAATGAGGCTGGCCTTCGCTACCCGGACGCCAAGCAGATCAAGCTCGATCTCACGACAAGAGATCAAGAGGGTCGAAACGTTTACCCAAGGGCGTTTGTGCCCAAGGTGGGCTGGATGAAATTTCGCCAGTCCAGACCTATGGAGGGGAAACTGGCGAATGCGACGGTGACTGCTTACGCGGGTCACTGGTACATCTCATTTCAAACGGAAATTGACATGCCCTATCCGATCGTGCATCCGTCAACCTCCGAGGTGGGAATTGACCGTGGCGTGGTGCATCTCCTCGCCTTGTCCGACGGGAGTCTTATGGACACTCCCGGCTGGTTTCGCCACTACGAAGCAGAGATCGCTTGGGAGATGCGCAAGCTTTCTCGCATGAAGAAGTTCTCGAAGAACTGGCGCAAGCAGGTCGGTCGGATTCAACGTTTGCACG
>JAKACR010000012.1 GCA_021821225.1 Bacillota bacterium
ACTCATGCACGATCTCCGCAGGAACGGTCGGCGGCGCCATCGGCGAGGGCGGTCCCGCTACCCGGCTGCCTATGAGCACGCCGAGCACGAGCGTGGCGACGCTCGCGGCCACAGCGGCGAACCGCCCCGGCCGGCGACCAGCGTGCGCGCGGCGGGGCCGGTCCCTGCGCGCCGCGGACGCCAGCCGCGCCGCGGGAGTCTGCGGAGTCTGCGGATCCGGCGCGCCGCGTGCCGGTGCGTTCGTGGCGACCGCCGAAACGCGCGGACCGGGAGTCCGCGAATCCTGGTCGCCGTGTATCTCCTGGTCGCCGTGTATCTCTTTGTCGCCGTGTGTCTCCTGATCCTGCGCGAATGCCGCGGAGAGCGTGCGCGCCCGCGCCGACGCCGCGATCTGTGCGCACTCGGCGTCGATGTCGTCCTCGAACATCCTCCTGTGAGCGTGTTCGATTTCCGCGAGCTCCGCCTGGCAGTGGAGGCAGTCGCGGCGGTGGGCCAGGAACCGCCCGACGTCTTCGTCGGTCAATTCCCCCAGAAGATACGGCGTCAGAGACTCACATCCAACGAGCGCCCGGGTGGTCATCCCCTCACCTCCTGTCGCCATTCGACCATCTCTCCCTGCATGTTCTTCAAACCGTGGTGGAGGCGCGTCTTCACCGTGCCGAGCGGTAGCGCGAGGTCGCGGGCAATTTCGGACAACGTTCGTCCTTCGAAGTAGGCCAATTGCAGGATCAGGCGTTCCTCGACGCGCAGTGTGCGCAATGAGCGCGCCAGGTCGTCGCGCAGCAGCCGTTCGTCAAGCCGATCCTCCACCGGGCGTCCGAGATGTCCGGTCGCAACCTGTGCGTGCGCGTCGGCAGTCGCGGCGTCCACTTCTCCGGTCGCGAGGTCGAGGCGGCGCACCGTTTTTCGACCGTGATCAATGGCAATCCGCCGGGCGACCACCCCGAGCCAATTTTCGAAGCTGCCGAGTTCGGGGCGGTAGGCGGGAGTCTTCCAGATGCGCGTGAAAACGTCCTGGACGATCTCTTCCACCGTCTGTCTGTCGCGAATGAGGCGCCGGGCAATGGCAACGACGCGGGGCGCGTGTCTGTCATAGAGTTCCCCGAGGGCGTCGTGTTCACCCTGACGGATCCGTTGCAGCAGTTCCTCGTCCGTCAACTCGCTTCCCCCTTGCCGACCGTGTCCACTGCAATTTATTGTAGCAGACGGCGCCATTCGCGTCTCGAATCGGCTTGCAGGGCGAATTGCGGTTTCACGCCGCCACGACCGTACACCCACAACGTGGTATAGTGAGTGTACCGGGCTTGCACGCGAATGGAGGAGCTGGCGACGGGCCTGCGCCTCGTTGCGCCGCGGGCGCCGGATGTGCCATATTCCGGCGCCGGGGTGAGTCGTGTCGCTCGACGGCCTGCCCGCACAGGTGAACCAGGAGGACGAGGCGACGGTCGGCGGCGCCCGCAATATCCGTGGGACGCGTCTGCCTTGCAGCGCGTGGAATGTTTGGTCGAAAGTGAATGGAATGCGTCGCTGATAGTGGGGTCGTCCCGGCTACGGATGGGGCGGATCCAGACCAGCGACGCTTGGCGTGGAGGCTCGGCGAGATGGAATGGCTGCGGGAAATCGGGATTTTCAGCGATCTCAGCGACGCGGAATTGAGCGATCTGAGCCGCATCATGCAGACGCAAAATGCGCCGCGCGGGCGCCATCTGTTCTACGAAGGCGATGAGCGGACCGCCGTGTTTTTCGTGCGGTCCGGGGCGGTCAAGGTCACGAAGGTGGACGAGGAGGGCCGCGAGCAGATCGTGTCGTTTCTGCAACTGGGGGATATGTTCCCACACGTTGGATTTTTCGACGATTCGCCCTACCCTGGGACCGCGCAGGCGCTTGAAGATTCCATCCTGGCGTCGGTGGCGATCCGCGACTTCGAGCGACTGTTGGCCCGCCAGCCAAAAATCGCGTTCAAAGTGATGCGCGTGCTGGGACGCAAGATCCTGGAGCTGCAGCAGAAATTGCAGGACGTGACGCTGCAAAACGCGAGTGAACGCGTCGTGCATACGCTCGTGCATCTGGCGATGCGCTACGGCGACCCCAAGGAAGACGGGCGCGCGCTGGCGTTTCGCGTCACGAACCGCGAACTGGCGAGCATGATCGGGACGACGAGAGAGACGGTCAATCGCGTGCTGAACGACCTGCGCCGCCAAGGCAAGATCGACTTTGACGCCGAAGGCATCTGGATTTCGGGCGAACTGTTGACCAGCGTGGCGGAGTAGGCCCCCACGGTCCGGGCTGTGCTCGCCGCCGGTCACCCGCGGGCTACCGCGGGTGACCGGGCGCACACCACGCTGGCATGGTTTGCGGCATGATGGCGGTGACGGAGCGACCGCCGGGGAGCAGGGATACAGTTCACACGACGGGCTGGATCGCATGCGGCCCTGCAAGGGTCGCCGTCTTTGGGGGGCTTGACGGGCATGCAGCGGAGGACATTTGAATCCAAGGGAGCAACGGTTGAATCCAAGGGAGCGGCCGTGGGCCAGGCCTCGTGGGCGACGCTCGCCGGAGCCTTGCCGCGCGCGTACATCCTTGTGGCGTTCGCGAACTTCACGGTCGGCGTGTGTCTCGGCTTTTCCATGGCGGTTTCCCCCGCCCTGTGGCCCACGCTGTCCTCTGTCCACGCGGAACTCAATCCGTTCGGCTGGCTCACGATCCTCATTTACGGCATGACCTACGCGGTGCTGACACTGTTTGCGAACCTGCGGCCGCCCTGGCCCGTGATTGGCTGGGTCCAGCTGGCGACAGCGGAACTCGGCGTCGTGCTGGTGGCCGTGGCGCCGCTTGTCGCCGCGCACGAGCTGACGCGCATCGGGATGTTCTTTCAGGCCCTGGCTCCCGTGATCTTTACGGTCAATATTGTCACGGCGGTCTACGCGCGTCACGGAGGCAAAGCGCGGGGAGCCGTCGCGGCGACCGTCAGCGAGGCGGACTGGCCGGTCGAACTGGATCGGCGGTTCTTTGGCAGGGCGCGGGAACTGCGCGCAACGGATCGAATTGCGCAGCGGGGCACCACCCTGGCGCTCCTGATCTACCTCGCGGCTGTCGCGTGGGCTTTTGTCCATGCCCAGAACCCGTCCGCAACGGCCTACTCGATTCACGGAAAGGACCGTCTCCTGGTGTATTACGGGTGGATCCTCGGAACGGTGCTGTCAGTGTCACTGCACCTGGTCCCGCGCTACGCCGCCGGGCAGCAGGTGGTGACAAAGGTCCAGGCGCAGACGGGTCAACTGCTCTGGCTCGCTGGCGCAGTCCTGATCGCGGCATCCCCATGGCCGTCGGGGATCGCGAGTGTTGGCGTACGGCTTATGGGGACCGCGATTGCGTTTCACGCGGTGCTGTACGGGGTGCGTCTGAGATCGGCCGTGCGCGGGCTGCCCCGCGCCGTGGCGGTGGCCTGGTACGGCGGCTGGGCATTCGCGCTCGTGTTGGGCGCGGCGCTGCTGGGCGGATTGGACCCATTGTCCCTCGCGGCATTGCACATGCTGTTTCTCGGCTGGATCACGTCGCTCGTGTACGGTGTGGGCTACACATTCTTTCCCTTTGTGTTGCGCAAACGAGTTCCCTCACCGGCGTTGTCCGTCCTGCAGGTCGGCGCATCCTTGCTTGGAGCGTCCGCCATGACGGTGTCGTTACTGTACCTCGACGCGGGCGACGGCGGCGACGCCATTGTGGCGTTGCTTGCCGCGGGCGGTTCACTGGCAGCCCTCGGAGCGCTCTACTTCCTCGCGCAGTGGCCCTTCTCGCTCCGAGCCGCCGCGCCGGACAACGCCGACCGGGGATGACAGGCGAGGACAGGCGAGGACGCGGGACTTGCGCATCGAAATGGGTTACTCAGGTGACTGTGGGGGAAACGAGAAAATGGTTGGGCTCGGCGGTCTTCACTTGCGGATTGAGGGTATGTGGGTACGAGAACGCCATCTCACCGATCCCTGCTCAGCATACTGCGTCTGAAATCATTGCAGAGGACCCGACGGGATAGACTGAGGAACTCAGACAGACTGAGGCAAACTGAGGCGTATTTGGCATGGCCGAACACCAGGGAACGTATGTTCCATTATAACTTTCGGAATGTAGTGAAAATAGCGGGCATCATTGGGTATGGAGAGATGTGGTTCCCCCGCACACGGCCTGCAGGCTATATGGGCCGTGGGTGCAGGTGGCGTAGGCAGAACAACTGTGCTTAAGCATCCTAAATACTCCCACAATATAGTGGTATATAGTATCAAAAACAGGTAGGATGCCATCCAGCGCACCAATGTGTTTGTCTGCCCCCATCGCCGCCAGCCCCCGCGCCGCCAGCCGCTCCCCTGCGTCCCTGCCCCCGCGCTGCCAGCCCACGCCCCGCACCGCGGAGTCGGCCGCCGGCCTGCGCCGTCCGGTCATACCACCCGCTTGACCTGCCTTGCTGCGCCGCACAGACTAGACCGACTAGTCTATCCGGATGGCTACATGCACAAATATATCTAGTATACAAGACCATCCTTGCGTCATTTTCCTTAAAGATTTATGTCTATCCGCGCGCTTATTCATGAACTGTCGGCAACATGATCCGCAGGGACTTCTTTTTATGATATACATCATCGTGAACACGCATTGAACCGTTGCCATTTTGCAGAAGGGAGTTGCCATCATGGAGTCGAGAACTCCACGCAGGCGCGTTGCCGGACTTCTGTTGACGGCCGTCGCAGCCATGGTGCTGCTGGCGGGCTGCGGCACCCAGTATCCAGTTTTGCATCCTGCGGGACCCGTTGGACTGCAGGAACTGCACCTCATCGAGTTGTCAACGGTCCTCATCCTGATTGTCATTGTGCCCGTCTTGGGACTGCTCGCCTTCATCGTTGTGCGGTACCGCGACAAGCCGGGCAACAAGGCTCCTTACCTGCCGAACTGGGGGGACAGCCGGGCGCTCGAAATTGTGTGGTGGAGCATCCCCATCGTCATCATTGCGGTGCTTGGGTTTTTCACCGTCCGCACCACCTACGCGCTGACCAGGCCGCCGGAGGCCAATGCAAAGCCGCTCACCATCGAAGTGGTATCGCTCGATTGGAAGTGGCTGTTTGAGTACCCGGGGCAGAAAGTGGCCACGGTGAACTACTGCGACATCCCGACGGGTGTCCCGATCCAGTTCGTGCTGACGGCAAACTCGCCCATGAACTCATTCTGGGTGCCTCAGCTCGGAGGGCAGGAGTACGCCATGCCTGGCATGGCGATGGGTCTGTGGCTCCAGGCGGGCCAGGCGGGCACGTACTACGGCCACGGGGCTAATTTTACGGGCAGTGGCTTTGCGCACACGACGTTTCACGTGATCGCCAAGTCGCCGTCGCAGTTTGACGCCTGGGTCGCAGGCGTCAGGAGCACTGCACCGACACTGACCACTGCAGGCTACCATCAACTGGTGCGGCCCAGTATTGTCCACAACATGACATTCTCGGCCTATCCGCCTGGCACGTTCTATAACACGGTCATGACGGACGGCGGGCAATACATGGCGGCCTCTATCAACATGTTGAAGTCCATGCACGGCAAAACGAACGGCGCGGCTGGTTCCGGGGGCATGACCGGCATGGGCGGTATGGCGAAGCCCGGCGGCAAAACCGGCGCGTCCGGCGCCGCGACGAAGACCGGCAAGTCCAAGTAAACGAGTGAAGGAGGGAGACACATGCTTCAAGCGCTGGCCAATTGGGCGCCACACTTTTTTGTCACGGGCGATCCCATGATCTACGGCGCCGACGCGTCGATCGCTCTGGTTTCCGTCGCAATCGTCTTTGTGCTGACGCGCTATAAGAAGTGGGGCTGGTTGTGGCGGGAATGGTTGACGACCGTCGACCACAAGAAGATCGGCATCATGTATATACTCGCGGCGCTGCTGATGCTGTTTCGCGGCGGCGTTGACGCGTTGCTTATGCGGACGCAGCTCGCGTTGCCGAATCAGCACTTCCTGAGCGCGAACCATTACGACCAGATCTTCACCACGCACGGCACCATCATGATTCTCTTCATGGCCATGCCGTTCATCTTTGGCATGATGAATGTGGTCGTACCGCTGCAGATCGGCGCGCGCGACGTCGCGTTCCCGTATCTCAACGCGATCAGTTTCTGGCTGTTCTTCTTCGGCGCCATGCTGCTGAACCTGTCGTTCGTCATCGGCGGTTCGCCGAACGCCGGCTGGACCAGCTATCCGCCGCTCTCGGAGTTGCAATTCAATCCGGGCGTAGGTGAGAACTACTACCTGCTCGCGCTGCAGATATCCGGCATCGGCAGTATGGCCACGGGCATCAATTTTCTCGTCACCATTCTCAAGATGCGCGCACCGGGCATGAGCATGATGAAGATACCGCTGTTTTCCTGGTCCATTCTGGCGGCGAGCATCCTCATCATCTTCGCCTTCCCCGCGCTCACCGTGGCCCTGGCGCTGGTGCTGCTCGACCGGATTGTGGGTTCGCACTTCTTCACCATTGGGGCCGGGGGCAACCCGATGATGTATATCAATCTCTTCTGGATATGGGGCCATCCGGAGGTCTACATCGTCATCCTGCCCGCGTTCGGGATCTTTTCAGAGGTTGTCGCAACGTTTGCCCGAAAGACGATTTTCGGTTACAAGACGATGGTCGCGAGCCTGATTGTCATCAGTGTCCTCAGCTACTTCGTCTGGGCCCATCACTTTTTCACGATGGGCGCCGGCCCCGGGGTCAACGCATTTTTCGCGGTCGCCTCCATGGCCATCGCCATACCCACGGGCGTCAAGGTGTTCAACTGGCTGTTCACCATGTTCCGTGGACGCATCCGCATGAATCTGCCCATGTTGTGGACGCTGGCCTTTGTGCCATGCTTCACCATCGGCGGCGCGACAGGCGTCATGCTCGCGGTGGCGCCGGCCGACTACCAGTATCACAACAGCTACTTCCTCGTGGCCCACTTCCATCAGGTGCTGATCGGTGGAGTGGTATTCGGGATGCTGGCCGGAATGTACTTCTGGTGGCCCAAGATGTTCGGCTTCATCTTGGATGAGCGACTCGGCAAGTGGGCCTTCTGGTTCTTCAATATCGGCTTTTACGTCTGCTTCATGCCGCAGTACGCGCTTGGCTTCATGGGCATGCAGCGGCGCATGTACACCTACTCCGCGTCCATGGGGTGGACGACGCTCAACTTCATTTCCACCATCGGCGCCTATCTCATGGGCATCGGGTTTCTCTTCATCGTTGCGCAGGTCGTCTACAGCATCAAGTACGGCAAGCGGGATCTGACAGGCGATCCGTGGGATGGCCGCACACTGGAGTGGTCGTTGCCGTCGCCCGCTCCGCACTACAACTTTGCCGAGATTCCGCAGGTGACAGACCGCGACCAGTGGTGGGTCATGAAGCAAAACGGCACGACAGACACGCTTAAACCGGCGGCGAATCAGCTCAAGCCGATTCATATGCCGAAGAATTCGTACCGTCCGTTCGTCCTCGGCCTCGCCTTTTTCGGGATGGGCTTCAGCTTCGTGTTTGGATGGAACTACCTCGGACTCGCCGGGCTCGCGGTCATCGCGGTCTTGCTCATCCTGCGGTCCTTTGAATACGATTCGGACTACTACGTGCCGGTGGATGAAGTCATCCATGTGGAATCCGCTCTGGGGAGGTTGCAGTAATGGCGGCTGTCGTTGAACACTCGACTCACACTGCAACCGACGCGCGGCCACTGGAATACACCCGTCACGACGACGCGCTCAAGATCTTCGGTTTCTGGCTGTTTCTCGCCACCGACATGATTCTGTTCGCGTGTCTGTTCGCAACGTTCATCGTGCTGCGGACGCACATCAATGGGGGGCCCACGGGAGCGCAACTGTTTGACGTCCCGGGCTTCGTGGCCGAGACATTCATTCTCTTGACGAGCAGTTTCACTGGCGGCTTGGCGACCTACGAGATGCGGCGCGGACATCTGAAGGGACTTGTCGGTTGGCTCGTGGTCACGGTCGTCCTCGGGATGGCGTTCGTCGCGCTTGAGATCACGGAGTTCATCCACTACGCGTCAATCGGCGCGACCATGCAGCACAGCGCCTTCCTGTCCGCGTTCTTCACGCTGGTGGGGACGCACGGTTCGCACGTTTCGCTCGGGATCATCTGGATGATTGGGATTATCGTCCAGCTCTTGCGCAAGGGCATCACGCCGATCACGGCCCGCAAGGTGTTCATCGTCAGTCTCTACTGGCACTTTCTCGACGTGGTGTGGGTCTTCATTTTCACCGTTGTGTACATGACGGGGGTGGTGAAGTAACATGTCAGTCATACACGATACGTCACGCGACAATGGAACGGGTGCGCCGCCGCCTGTGCGCCGCGGCGGTCACGATGGGTTTCCCTGGCGCCATGTGGTCGGCTTTGCCTTGTCGCTCATTCTCACCGCGGTCGCCCTCTTGGTTGGCCTGCACAGCGGCGCGCCGCTCGGCGTCATCCTGTTTGTGATTCTGGGACTGGCGGCGCTGCAGATTTTTGTCCAGCTCTTCTTCTTCATGCACGTGATGGAGACGGATGAGGGGCCGGCTTACCAGGGCTTCAGCCTGACGTTGGCGTTCGTTTTCACGATTGCCATTGTGGCCGGGTCCATGTGGATCATGACTTTCGGATCGCAGGTGTCGTAGGGGGCGCCTGACGGTTCCAACGACTGGACGGAAACGAGGCGGAGAAGGAGCGGCGCTGGCCGTTCCTTCTCCGTTCGCCTTGTCTATGCGCGTGCACAGGCCCTATAATGTCGAAGATAGACACCGCAACAATAGGACTCGGGGAGGATACATCGTGTCGTTGGCGGGAATTATCCTGGGTGATCGCAGCTCCGACTGCCTGGCAAGCCTGCGCGCGGCGTCCGCCGCGGGAGAGATTGTCCTGCGCGACGCGCGGCGCTGGTCGGCCATGAGGGAGTACTTTGCGGGAGCGCCCGAACAAGGGGATCCACTCATCTACGAGATCTATACGTGGAACGACGGCCACGCGCCGACAAATCTGCTGTCGACGATCACGGTGCTGCACGCGGGCCGGATTGGCGACGAGTTTTATCACACCAAGGGGCACTTTCACACGGACCCTGACGGGTCGGAGTTTGTGGTTGGGTACTTTGGCGAAGGCGTGCTTCAGACAGGCACACGTGCGGGCGCGGTGACGGAGACCCAGATCATGCGCGGGGCGCATCTGGTGATCCCGGACAGCCGCGCACATCGCGTTGTGAATAGGGGCGAAGAGGCCGCTGTATACCTGTCGGTCAGTTCAGCGGGCGTGGGTCACGACTATGACTCCGTGAGCGCGTGCGGCTGGCGGGGGTGACGGCCATGACTCCGCGAGCGTGTGCGCTTGGCGGGGGTGACGCAGGCGGGGACGGGGATTTTTCGAGTCAGGAGCGATGGATATGGCGCGGGTCATCGTAGGTGGGTTTGCGCACGAGTCAAATACGTTCACTCCGGAGATGGCAAAATGGGATGAGTTCGTCCTGCGCGATGGACCGGCGCTCGCGTCGTGGGCAGTCCACGCAAGAGGGACGGAGTTGTCCGGCGCGGCGCGGGCGTTTGCGGAACTGGGCGTCGATGTCCACTACGGCGTCGCGGCCGGGGGCGCCGTCGGCGGGATTGTGATGCGATCCATCTTCTCAGAGTACATGAACCGGCTCTACGCCGCCCTCCAGGCGGCGCCCGACGTGGACGGCGTCATGTGGGCGCTGCACGGAAGCGCAACGGTGGAGGGCGAAGCGGATGCGCAACTGCGCATTGTCAAGGCGATCCGTGTGCGCTACCCTTCCGTTCCATTCGTCGTGACGCTGGACCTGCACGCCTCGCTGTGCGACGACGCGCTGGCGCTGCTCGACGGGGCGGCGGCGTACCGCACGGCCCCGCACCGCGATGTGGAGGAGACGGGCGCGCGGGCGGCCGCGATGCTGGCGCGCCTGATGGCGGACGGGCAGCGCGGGAGAATCGTGTCGGTGCGGATACCCCTCCTGTTGCCGGGGGAATTCGGCCAGACGGACACGTGGCCCATGAGCGAGATCATGGCGGGCGCGCTGCGCCTCTCCGGTGAGGAGGATGCGCTGGAGGTCAGTGTTCTCCAGGGGTATCCGTGGGCGGACAACCCGTTTGGCACCGTCTCCCTTCTGGGATCGACGCGCAAGGGGCGAAACGGGGGACTCTTGGCAGAGCGTCTCGTGGTCCTGGCGCGCGCGCTTTGGCAGCATCGGGCCGACTTCTACCGTTCGACTAGCGTTATGCCACTCGACGACGCGCTGCAGCAGTCGCAGAAGAAGCCCATGGGTGAGTTGCAGGTGCTGTGCGACGCCGGGGACAACCCGACCGCCGGCGCGCCGGGAGACCGTGTCGACGCCCTGCGGGCGGCACTGCGCCTGAAGTGCCGCAACATCGTCTTCTTTCCTATCGTCGACGCGGCATACGCGCACGGGTGCCAGGGCAAGCAGGGACAGACGGTGCAGTTGCCGCTCGGTTGCACGATCGATTCGGCAGGGGGAAGTCCAGTCCGCTTCACGGCGTCGGTCCTGGCGACGGGGAGCGATGAAACAGCGGGCGAGTACGCGCTCGTCGAGACGGCGGGGGTGCGCGTCTTTGTGTGTGCCCGTCGTCTGGCCGTGCGATCGCCGCAGGTGTTGGCGGATTATGGTGTGGACCTGGGGCGCCCGGAGCAGACGCTTGTCGTCAAATCCGGCTATCTCTTCCCCGGTTGGCAGGACATCCTCCACGATGTTGGCGGAAAGAGTATCCTGCTCGGGACGCCGGGCGCCACGTCGCTCGACCTGAAAACGTTCTCGTACCGTCGGCTGAACGGACTTGAGTACCCGCTGCAGGATCCGGCGGCTGACGCCCAGGCACGGGTCTGCGTCTGCGGAGCGGGCGGATGGCGCTCCGGGTGGCTGGCGCGACTGCACACGGGCGACGGCGCGTTAGAGTCCGCACCTGGCGCCCCGCAGGCATAACAGTGTTACGGAAGTGCGGCGTCGAGAAGGGGTCGTGGACACGCGTGACGGCGGCGCAAGCGCAGTCTCGGGAGTCTCGTTGCAGCCGGCGGACATAACGGCGTTACGGTGCGAACGGCAGCAGGAAGATGACCACCGTGACGGTGAACATGCTGATCAATGTCGAGGAGAACACGGCCTGCGACGCGAAGTCCGGCTCATTGTCAAATTCGACCGCGAGCATCATGCTGTTGAGCGATGTCGGGACGGCGGTGGAGAGGATGAGCGCCCGCGCCGTGATGCCCTGTATGCCAAGGAGGGCGACAAAGAGGAATCCGAGCGCGGGTCCGACGCACAGCCGCAGGAAGTTTGAGATGGCCACGTCGGACAGGCGGATGCGCCAGCGCATATTGCCCAGTTGCATGCCGAGCGTGGTGAGCGCGAACGCGGTGAAGCCCTGCGTGATGTAGTTGAGCGGAACCGCCACCGGTTGCGGCAGCGGGACGTGGCCAGCGCGCATGAGCAGCGCGAGCGGTATGCTGTAGATGGACGGCAGTGTGCGGATCGTGCGCAGGATTTCGCGCCAGTCTTTTTTGTGCGCATTGACACTGTAGATGCCGTAGGTGTTGGGCAACAGGTTCTGCATCATCATGATCACGATCTGGATGGACTGCGCGAACGGATTGCCCGCGAAGACGAGATGGTTGAGCGGAATGCCGTAATTTGCGCTGTTGTAAAAGATAACGCTGTTACGCATCGCGCTGCGCATGCTGCCGCCGTACCTCCGGATGCGCACGGCGACCTCGACGGCAAGGTGGAGCGCGGTGAAGAAGAGCGCGAAGAACAGCAGCACGCGCGCAAGGGTCGAACCGGTTATATTGGATTGATAGAGTTTCATGAATACGAGCACTGGAGAGAATAGGTAAAACAACAGTTTCGACATGGTCTTGATGTCCAGATGGAATGTGCGTTGCAGCACGATGCCAAAGCCGATCATGATGGAAAGCGGAATCACGTTGGCCAGCAGGATATGAGTGAAGTAGATCAATGATTGTCTCCCGTCTTGCGAAATGGAATGATCATCGGACGTCGCTTTCAGTCAGGGCGCGGTGATCTCCATGATACAGCATGTTGTTCATCTGCGACAGCGGGGAAGGAAAAAGGGGGCGGACGGCATGACGGAATTGGAGTTCGCCTACCTCGTGGACGCTCTGGGCGGTCGCGCGTACCGCGTGGGCGGATCGGTCCGCGATTCGTGCATGGGGCTGCCCGCAAAAGACCGCGACTACGTGGTGACGGGCATGGGTCAGGAGCGGTTTTCCGCCGCGTTTCCGGCAGCGGTCATGACGGGTCTGGCGTTTCCCGTCTTTCGTCTCGCGGTCGGCGGCGGGCTGTGCGAAGTGGCGATGGCGCGCACGGAACGCAAGCAGGGCGCTGGACACACGGGCTTTGTCTGCGACGCGGGGCCCGGGGTGCCGTTGGAACAGGACCTGCGACGGCGCGACCTGACGGTCAACGCGATGGCCGTCGATCCGCTTGACGGGAGCCTGATTGATCCGTACGGCGGCTTGGCCGATCTGCGCGCGGGCGTGTTGCGCGCGGTGTCGGGCGCGTTTGCGGAGGATCCGCTGCGCGTGTACCGCACGGCGCGCTTTGCGGTGCAGTTGCAGTTTGCGGTGGACGGCGCGACCTTGCGGCTCATGGGCGCTCTTGTCGACCAGTTGGCGCAACTGTCTGCGGAACGGGTGTACGAGGAGACGGCGAAGGCCCTGGCGTGCGCGGCGCCGTCCGGGTATTTCCGGGTGCTGGCGCGGTGTGGGGCGCTGTCGGCCCACTTTTGCGAACTGGAGGCACTGGCGGCGCTGCCTGTTGACGGTGCGACCCCGCGCCAAGGGGGCGCAGTGACGAGGCTGGACATCGCACTTGCGGCGCTCGACTCCGCGGCCCTGTCGTCGCGGGACATCACCGTGCGGTTTGCCGCCCTCGCCCAGTTCGTAGGCGCAAGCTCCGGAGAGGATCCGCATGCGGGCGGGGACGCGGACGCCCGGGCCCTGCAGATTATGCTTGTGCGGCGGGGCGCCGGCGGGCAGATCGCGGGCGGGCCGATCGGCCGCGCGGGTGGGGATGAGGCTGCGGGGAGAGCGGCGGTGCGGCGACTCGCCAACCGCATCAAGGCGCCGGCACGCTGGAGCGCGGCGGGGCAGTGCGCGGTCGCGTGTGCGCCCGGCCTGCGTTCGCCCGCCGCGCTCACCCCGCCTGTCGCCGCCCGGCTGTTCGCCACGGCGGAACGCAGCCCGCTCGGAATTGTGGGACTCGGCATCGTCGCGGAGGCCGGGATCGATGCGGAGGCCGGGATCGAATCAGAGGTCGGGATCGAATCAGAGGTCGGGAAAGCGCGTCGACGGGGCGGGAGCCATGCGGACGTAACCGGGACGGCGGACGGGTACGTCAGGCAGGCAGAGCAGGCAGAGCAGGCAGAGCAGGCTACCGTGCGCAGGCTGCTCCGGACGTGGCAAGCGATCGTGAAACAGGTGAACGGTCGAACGGTGGAGCGCCTTCCGGGGGAATCCGGCAAGGACTACGGCGACCGGCTGCAACAGGCGCGGGTGGAGCAACTGGCCCGCGCGTGGCACGGCCCGGACGGGAACGACGGTTGAGGCCCGGCGTTCTGTCCGGGCGATCGACCGGCCGAACGCCCCCCGTTCCCGTTCAATGTTGACGGATAACCTTCACGTCCTCATGTACGAACTGTCCGCCCTTCCATACATACGTCGCCCGAAACCACTTGGCTTTTGCGTTGTCGTAGAATTTGACGCTGAATCCGTTTGGACTCACCGTCTGGAAGAGCGGTGAGTACGAGGAGTCTGCCACAAAGAGCTGAGCCGGCACGATCCGCAGACGTGACAGGCCCTTCGGGGCGACCGCAAACAGGCTGTAGACATACCCATTGCTGTCGAAGTATTGACCAAGCGCGAAATCGGGGTTGCCCGCTCCGTTGTAGTCCGCGAAGTGGAACTGAAACCTCCTCATGAAGAGTGTGCGAGTGTATTTATTGTCCGGGAGAGCAATGCTGGAAAGCACCTTTCCTGCTCGGTTCACCACGCGCAGTTGAAAATGCCCTGTCCAGTTCGGACCGTGGAATGGGCCCAGGCTACGATTGTCGGTGTATTGCCCCTGCGCATCGACCAGTTCAAGCTCTTGCCCCGGACGTCCCGGTATGCTGGA
The DNA here is from genome assembly GCA_021821225.1 of Bacillota bacterium. The sequence continues at coordinate 14,200 of JAKACR010000012.1, forward strand.
CCGGGCCAGCAGGACACCGTGGACGGGCGACGATTTTGCCTGTGGATTCGAGGGAGCGCCGTGCGCCGAGTGGCCGGACGACGCCGGGCTGTTTGAAGCCGACAGCCCCTTCGCAGTGCCGCATCCGGTTAGCAGAATACAGATCCCGATCACGGGGATTGCTGGGGTTACCCATCGGTTGAGTGAATTCACGTGTCGTTTGCCTCCTTGGGGAGCAGCGATAATCCGAGCAAGGGCAGGCGCAACGGTGCATCCAGCGTCCGACTGAAGCCTCGGACGCTGGGTCCGACTGAAGCCTCGGACGCCGGGTCCGACTACGTTACTGCCCAGGTGTCCATGTTGTACTGAGGGGCGTCCCGCAACCCGAGGATGTCGCGCGGTCCGTTGCGTCTCCCTGACACGCCTTTCCCCCTGAGGTCCCCTGAACTGGCCGTTGGTTGCCTGAGCCCTGCGCAAGCCGCCCACCGAATCAGTCCTTACGATGGCTACGGGGCGCTGGATTCTCAGCCTGGCTCGATGAGATGACGTTTCTGTATCTGGGTACCTTCATTTTACAAGTGAAAACCGGAGGGTTCAACGGCGAACCGTCGGAACCAGACGGCGCTGCGATCGAAAACGTCGCGCTGGTTTTCAGGCCGCTGCATGACGTGCCCTTCGCCCCGGTAGAAGATCAGCTCGGTTTCTACACCATGCTCGCGCAGCAGGGTGTACCACTTGATCGCCGGCGCGGTGAGATCATCGCCGTACAGCAGCAGGAGGGGTGTCTTGACGTTCCCCGCTTGGGACGTTGCCGACTGGCGACGGTAAATGTCGGGAGACTCGACAGGACTTCCACCGTACATGTCGCTGATGTGAGTGAGACCGCCACCTCCCCACGCGAGGTAATAGCCGAGCTCGTCGTCCGTGTGTGTCTCCCACGACACCGCCGCGCGAAAGCGGTTTGTGCGCGCGACGAGCTGATTGACAAGCGAGGCGCCGGCGCTGTGTCCGAACACAAACAGCGCGCGCTCGTCAGCCAGTCCGCAGTCGATCAGGTGGCTGACGCCGGTCAGCACGTCGTTGCACTCGTCCTCCACGGCGCCCGCCTCTCCGCGCATGACGCGCATCATTTCTGCCAATCCGGCGATCCCGCTGCCGCGGTAATCTGGCGCAAACACAGAGAAGCCTCTGCTGCACCAGTCCTCGATATGCGGATGCGGGCTGTACTGGAGTCCATTCACAGGACCGCCGTGAATATCCACGATGAGCGGTGGAGTACCCGTCGCATCGCTCGCGCGGGCGTAAATGCCTTCGAAGGTGTGACCGCCGTTCTCCCATCGGATGAGCTGATAGTTGACGGAACTGTCCCGCGCCGCGGCGGGCGAAGGACCCACGACCCGCGGCGACCGGTCGGCGGTGAGTTGAACGATTGCTGCCGGCTCTCCGGGAGCGTGGCGGACGCACAGCACGCTGCCGTCATTGTGCGGGGCGAGATTGCGATACACGCCGTCGAATGCGCGAAGCCGCCGCCATGTCCACGTTGGGGGGGCATCGTCCAGGATGCTCACGGTGATGACGATAACCCGGATGCCCTCAAACGCGGTGACGGCGACCCACGCGCCGTCGGGCGACCAGACGGGTGTGGCGCCGGTCAGGCGGATGGTCTCGGGCAGCGGGTATTGGACCGGGCCGTCCTGTGTGCGGACGGCGAGGCGGAACCAGAACGGAAAGGAGGCGTGCACGGTGCTGTGCAGAAAGGCCTGCCTGCGTTTGTCCGGCGACAGGGCGAGGCCCATGGTGGCGCCCGGCAAGTCGGGGAGGAGGTCTGCGACCTCTCCTGTCTGCGCATCCACCACCATTAGGCGAGACCACGGCCGCTCTCCGTAGGATGGGAAGTGGTATGCATGATAGGCCACGCGGCGTCCGTCGATCTCGATCGGGTCGCGGATTTCCTCGATGCCGGAGACGAACGCAAGGCGTTCGGCGACACTGTCAGCGGAGCCGTCAGGGTCGGCGGATCTCTCAGGGTCGACTGCAAATCGCCACAGGGACATGCCCTTCTCCGGATACGAGCCGAACCGTTGCGCGGTCGTCCCCTCTGTGGGGATGGGGCAGAGGCTCGGACCAGGCATCCGCGGCTTGTCGAGCGCGGATTGGCCCCCCGTAACAAGTATGGTCGTGTCCGAACGACAGGCGAACGCCTGGATTTTCTCGCTTTCCGGCAGTGTGGGCTCGAACTGCGTTGCACCGATGTGGATGCGGCCGTCCACAAGGGTCGCGCAGATGCGGTCTCCATTCACGAACGCGGTGCCTGCCCCCTCCTGTACAACGGTCATGGAAGGCCAGTCGTGGACCGTCCAAGCGGCGCTCTCCTGCACGAGGAGGCGGTCGGCGGCGAGAAACTGAAGGTGTCTGATGGACGTGGGGGATCCTCTCCTTTTTGGAAGACGGGCACAGATGAGAAGGCGAATACGGACAGTTTAGCACTCCTGCAGCGAATGAACAGGAATGCTTCGTTACTACGGATGAAGTGGAAGGCCCGGCTCGAAGGCAAGTCTTCTGCAACTGTTGGCAATCTGATAGAGGCGGGTTGGCGATTGCAGGTTATGCTCCCGGTGAGCTCTGTCTGGGGCTAGACTGCCGTGAGCGGCGGGACCCGGAGTTCGAGGGGAAGAGGACACAGGGCTGGTGGTGTGCCGGCAGGTCGAACGGTCCTTGGAGGAGCAGGCGGTGCATGCGCGTGGGCGGGTGGTCGTCCCATATGACGGCAAGCACGGCGTTCAGGCAATCGGGCATGCGGCGCCGGACCTGCCGCCTGTTGCGGGTCGCCATGCGGCCGTAAAACGAGACGATGAATATGTGCGGAACGGAACGCTGTCCTTGTCGGCGGGCATTGGCTTGCTGACATGGCGGGTGATCGGTACAGTGGAGGACCGGCGCCGAAGCCGGAAATTCGTGAACTAACCTCAGAAGGCGGATGGGCGCGTTGAAATTGAAGCAGTATCGATGCCGACCTCATTTGTTCATATCGGAGGGCGCATAGGCTTGATTGTTTTCTCTAGCAACTCGTAGATGTTGTTCGGTTACTCGAATCTCCTCTGCGGCTCCAACAGAACGAAACAAGAAGATGCTTAATCTGTAGAGATCGAGAGCTTGCGTACACGCGCCTGACTTGACCGTCAGGTCTGCGAGTCCACGATAAATCCTTGCCCTGAGCAATCGGTTTTCATGACGATCCAGCACATCCAAGGCATTTAACAGGACTTCCTTCGCCTTCTCTGTCTCGCCAAGGTATAAATGGTAGCGGCTAATTTCCTCCAAGGCAGAAGCCATTAAGACCCATTCCCCCCGAGTGGTACAATATTCGATACAGGAGTTCCATCGAGTAAGTGCCGAGTCCCATTTCCGCTGCTGAGAATAATATATACCTAAATTAAGCAAAAGATGTGGCAATAGATGGTTATTGCATTCGCGGCTTGTTCCGACCGCCGTTTCGGTAATGCGGATCGCTCCGTCACAATCACCGGATTTGTAGAGTACGCCCCCGAGACCTAGCGATGCTTCAATTTCAAGTTTCCGTTCAAAAATACGCTTCGCCTCTATTTGCGCATGGGCATGCATCTCTCGGGCTAACGCCAGTTCTCCGAGCCGATAGTGACAGGACCCGAGATATATCGTCGCGGAGACATTCGTGTGTTGTAACTTCTTCGAACCTTCTGTGAGTGAGATAAGTCTAGAATAGTATCGTGCCGCCTTCTCGTAGTCCTCCAAATGAAAGTAGTTATTCGCGATGCGAAATAGGTACCGCGTAGTCTGGAGACGATCAGCCTTCGCGATCGAGCGTTGCAGGGCCATCTCGAACGCATCGATAGCACGATGCCTATCATTGAGCATTTCGTACGATTCGCCAATACAGGCGTGCACATGGCACATATGTTCTTCGGAATTCCACGTGTTACACATTTCAAGCGCCTTGGTCGCGCGCTCGAGACTCTGATTGGGCAAGTTCGCCTTGAGACATTCATTGGCAGAATGCAGTAACTCCTCGACTGTACCCATATGGTCTGCGTCGGAAAGAAAGCAGTCCGGGGAAACGCCCAGTTTTCGAGATATGATGCGGATCGTGTCAAGGGAGGGATTGCATTTCCCGTTCTCGATCAGGCTGACCAGTTCTCTTGTCATCTCGCCGCTCGCCAGTTGCTTCTGGGTCAGTCCTCGGCGGATCCTGAGCGACTTTATTTTGGCTCCAATGTTCATACAACACTCACCCAATCCATTTCAGGAGGTAAGGCATAAAACATCCACTTACCACATCTCAGTAAGTACTTACCACATCTCAGTAAGTACTTACCACATCCCGGTGATATGATGCAACTCGAAAGTGGAACATTTGGGCTAAATGGAGGTGAATAGCCAACAAGATGTAATAGGTTGTGCGCTGCACGGCGGAATTCAGACGCTCTCTGCATGTATTTACTACAAGGATCATAAGGAAGGGTGACCAATAAGTTGAAGACGAGAATCATTTCAAAGTCGACTGTCGCCATGGTGGTACTATTGTCATCCATGATGCCAATGTTGCAAGTTCATGCAACGGCGCCATCGAACACTGCGGTGGTGATTACAGACCAGCCGATGAGCATTTCGCCAAATGTGATTGTTGCCGGCGCCGGTCAACCGATACGATCTTATTCTCCGTCACTCTTGGGAGGAGAGGTGTCTGAAGTACTTAAATGGGACAATGTCAGCCCCTATTTTGGTACCTCCAAAGTGATTGGAGAGGGTTGCGCTGAGCAGCACGAGTCACAAATGGGACATCAAGTCCAACCTGACCGATCACACGTACTACGGCACCATCGATCAGAATAACGCTATTTTCCAAGGATTTGATGTATCAGCGTACAACGCTGAGTACATTGTGTACGTTCCGAATACCACAACCGAAGGAACCAATTCGACAGACACATCGGTTTCCGTAAACCTGGGAGACGGATGGCCATCCGGGGGATTCGATACGTCGTGGGGCTATGATCTGCCGGACATCATTCAGACATTCAATGGGTCGGGAACATCCACGGCTGGCTGGAACTATGCATTCACTCCGAACACGCCCGCATCTCGGAATGGAAATTCATTCTCACCCGGCCTCAGTCTCAATAATGGATCAGGGAGACTGCTGGTACCCATTGATGATAAATTGTCGATGAAGGACTACTCTCTTGGCACAGTTTGGACCACGGGTGATCAGTACTACACCATCAATGTACCCGATTGGGGAAATTGACGCGATACGTTTCTTTCGCGGCATAGTGCAACCTGGGGCGCGGCGCAGATCGCTAAGACTTCCGATAGCCTCCCAGGAGACTTTTCTCGGAGGCTATCCACCCGGAATCTTCATGTATACTGATGTCAGCGCAGGGCGTATGACCAGCAGAGATTTAGGATGGGTCCGATTATAACAAACGAGAGGTGTGGAGAGATTTGATTAAAGTAAAAAATGTGAGTTTGACTGTCGCGGTTTTGCTGAGTGTCTACTGGTTCTACGCGTATCTATCCATGGATTTCTATAGGAATTCCGGATTCGTTTCGAGTTTTCCATTGTACATATTTCCCTTTTCGTTCGGTTGGTCTCTCGCCATGACTCAGACGTACCAACTACTGCAGGTGACCGGGACGATAATGATGTTGAGTTGGGTTCTTTGGGCTTTCCTCCGATTTGTCGAGATTACGTCGGAAACTGGAAGTCGTTAGTATGGCGCGCGTTCGATGCTGTGCAGTGGCGGTGGCCCCATCTGAGGGGCAGTGGATCGTCCCTGGGCTCGCTCCGACATCGTACCGCTCGATCACAGGATTTGGTGACCAGTGTGACATCCTCTTTGTGTCCCCTGCTGGGGCCACAAAGATTAGTGCGATGCCCAACACGGAATGTGGGCGTGGCAGGCTGATCCTTGTCGGCAAGAACGGAGACGGTCTTTCTTGTGATCATCACGCCCACAGGGGTTCCGTATCGCGTGTCACACCACGGTGAAACAACTGTCCTGCGTGCAGCTTGTGGCAGCTATTCTCTGCACCTGTGCTCCGCCGAAAGCATCGGTTGGTCCTGGCATCGCTATGTCGGCGGATGCGGATGTCGCCGTACCCAAAACTATCGCGATCGTCAAAAACAATGCGGATAGATGGCGGGACATGGAGTGTCACCCCTTCAATCAAGATGCTGTAATCATAGCATTTAAATGTGGTAAGTGGTTTATAATTACGGGTAAGGGGATTGTAATTTCAAGACCCCACTTTCATAATAGACAGACCTCGCCATCTAAGACGCAGAACAGACGGAGGATCAAAATCAGTGCGCAACCGCTCAACATTTCATTCATTATCACTCCATTCGAGTGCATGGAAGCATCCGTTTTGTATAAATGTCCGACCAAAAACGTTTCGTCGGTCACGCCCCTGGGGACAAGCGGCTTTCTTTGCGGAGCGGCCGTTGACTCAATTCCCGTATACAACGACCGCGGTCGGATTGGATCCCGGCTGCACGAGCGAATTGCCTGTGGCCAATGTGCGCCCGACTTCCACTCCAGAGCTCAGGTCCCCGGCAGGGTAGGAGATCTGCACCTGGCTGTAGCCCTGGCTGCCACCGAGCACGGTCACCTGGTACCCGGCCGCCTCCAGCAGATGAACCGTGTGCGGACCTCCGTATACATCCACGTGGATCTGACTGGCTGGCGGCAACGGCAGTCCCGTCCACACGCCGGTTGAACCAAACGGCTTCAACCGCGCGTAGTCCCGCTGTGGATTGACAATGTCATAGTACGCCCCGGTGATGTAGTTCTCCTGATTGAACCCTTGCAAAGGAGCGCTTGCCAGTTGCATCGAATCCCCGACATTCGCGAGATTGATGTGGGTGACTTTGGCGCCGCGTCCCGCCTGCGCCACCTTCAAAAGCTCCGATGGCGACATATTTGTCACGACATCGTTCATCCACGTCGAAATCAGCGCGCCGATATGCTTGAAGTCGTTGGAGCGATTCAGCAGTTTTTTCTGCAGAGCCTGCAACACTGCAGCCTGATAGTTGTTGCGCATAAAATCATTGGTCCCGGCGCTACTCGCGGTATTTTGGCGAATACGCACAAATGACAGAGCCTGCGCCCCGCTCAGGGTCTGCCACCCTTGATTCAGATTGGCGTGGCTGTGCAGTGGGTCGCGCATCTTCCCGGGCACGTAGACATACACGCCACCCACCGCGTTGATGGCGTCCACGAAGCCTTTGAAATCGGTGACGATCCAATCCTTGATGCGCATGCCGGTAAACTTCTCAACGCCCTGAACGGTCAGTTGGGCGGCCTGGTTCGGATTCATCTGCGCGCCGATGTAAAAGAGGGTCTTGATCTTCGGGATCGGATCACTGTACGATGGCTGGGCGAACAGCATGTCGCGCGGGATCGAGATCAGTTCTATTTTCTTTGTCTTTGGATCGATGTGCGCGACCATCATGATGTCCGCCTGGCCCCCGCCTCCCGTCCCGATGTCGAGAGGTCCGGCAGGATTGCGGGCGTTATTTCCAATCAACAAGACATTGAAGGGTGAATTGTTTGGCCCGAGCCCGCGAATGAGCTGGGAAATGGGGTTCCCGGCACTGTACGGATTGTAGGTGAACGCAAAGGCGCCCGCGACGATGACGCCTAGAATAGTGGCGCCCGTTGCGGCAAGGATGAGGCGCTTGCGCCGTTTGGGCGCCCTGGTTTTAGCCCGCACACTCGCGCGCGAAGGTTTGGATGTGTCTCCACTTGGCTTACGGTTCATCTCTCGTGATCGCCCCTCATGTCTCATCGTCATGCACCGGTCCAAGGTGTGCTCGCTCGGACGTCGGCACTCTATTGACGATGTAAACCCCCGTCAGGTTACACCCGCGTGCAAGTCCATTCGCTTGCATATCGTCTTTCGTCGTATTTACAATATATGATAGGGTGAAGAGGGCGGAATTCGCTTTCGTTCAAACTGGCCAAGTCCGGTGGCAGTATCTCGTGCACGGGCAGGGTGCCGGGTCGCTGGTGTTCGTTCCATGTCGTCTGCCCGACACGGAACCCCGCCGCGCGCGGGATTCACCAAGGAAGCGGGTCGTCCTTGAGCGTCTCTTCCCAGAAGCGGTGCAGGCGTTCGACGGTGTGCGGGGGCATTTCAGCTTGCGATGCGGAGGCGTTTTCTTCCCACTGCGCAATGTTCTTTGCGCCCGGGATCACGGTACTGATCTCGGGATGGGCGAGAATGAACCGCAGGGCCGCCTGGGCGAGTGTGGCGCCGTCTTCCTCGACAAAGCGGATGCGTTCGACGAAATCAGCCCTGCGAGCGATCACCTCTTCGCTCCAACGCCGCCGTATGCCCGTAAAGCGACTGGTCTTGTCGTATTTGCCGCCGAGCCATCCGGAGTCCAGCGGCACCTTGACGATGAGGCCCACGCGGTTCTCCTGCGCCTTTGCGAACGCGTGGGCGTTCGCCTGCGAGAAGATATTGAACAGAATCTCCATCGCGTGACTGCCCGATGTGTTCAGGACGGTCTCCATATCGTCGAGTTTGTCCACGGAAGCGCCGTACGCGTGAATGATCCCTTCGTCCTGGAGTTGCTGCAGCGCCCGCATCTGCGTGCTGTCGCCGCGCAGGCACTCCTGGGGCGGATTGTGCAGCAATACGGAGTCGACGTACGATGTGCGCAGGCGCGCCAGGCTCGCTTCCACGGACCTGCGGATCGCCTGTGCGGAGAAGTCGGTCGAGCCCTCGGCGGTATGGCCCACTTTCGTATTGATCACCACCTGGTTGCGCCGGCCCTCAAGTGCTTCGCCCAGCAGTTGCTCACTGGTTCCGTGCGCGTACCCAGGCGCCGTGTCAAAGAAGGTGCACCCTTGCGCCAGCGCGGTGTGCACAAGTTGGATCGCTTCGTCGTGCGCCATCGGCGTCCAGTCTTTCCCGTTGCCCAACTGCCAGGCTCCGAACCCGATCTCGGACACCTTGATGTCGAGATTGCCGTAGTTGCGGTATCGCATGGGGTCATCTCCTGTGTATGTAGTTTCGCAGAGTCGTCGCGGTGGACGCGATTCATTGTAGCACAACAGGCCGCGGGGATTGCGGCGCCGTCAGTCCTCGCGGGCGGCGAGGGAAGTAGTCTGATTGGACCGTGATCCGCGTGGACTCCCCGTCTGGTTGCGATGGCATTCAAATTGATCCTTGTGAATGATTTCACAAGACTTCAGATCGGTTACGATGATTGTGCAATCATTCACAAGAGAAAGGGAGCCTCCATCATGGCAACCCAACTGAAGTTCAAACAACGCATCGCATCACCGTCCGCGGTCGAACCGTCCCACCGCGCGCTGGAGTATCTCCGCCTGTCGATGGTCATCTTCGCCTTGACGGACGTTGCCGCACACCTGTTCGCCAGTCCTGGAACGACGCCGATGGTGTCGTATTGGATTGACATTGAGACTGCCGTATACGGCCTGATCGCCGTCGTCTACCTGCTCGGACTGCGCCGCTACTACCTGCCTCCCATCCTCTTCACCGCGTACAATCTCGTCATGTACTTTGTCTCGGGTCTGGTGGCGCTGCCGTTTGGCATCAACAATGCGCCGCTTGCCGGGCACATTCAATTCGCCCAGTACTCGTTCGGCCGCGGATTTTCGCTCCTTTCCTGGCTGTACCTGCTCGTCGTGGGCGTCGTGATGTTGAAGAAGGATCCCGGATCAAAGTTGAACGAACTGCTCGAGTCCTGAACGCCGCCACGCGCCGCGCGCCGCGCGGCTGGAAGGGGCTCTCTGACAGACTGAACGGGTTCACCGCCGGGGTGCAAAATGGACAATCGACATACGATATGGCGTGCCAATTGGCAATCGATGCGGCACGCCATTTTTCTTATCATTGCGAGGTCTTTCTGGATTGTCCCTCAGCCTTGGGAGGAGAATATTCAACCATTCATTGCGCCTGCGATGCTGTCGGTATCAGGTTTCGCTTTGCAGAAATCAGTACCGCCAGCAACACACCAAGGATCCCTACAGCGCAGGCGAACGCCAGCACGGCATGATAGAGGCCAAATGTCTCTGCTCCGAAACCGACTCCTAAAATCGGAATTCCAACTCCGCAGTAGATGACCACATAGAAGCTTGAGATCACGTCACCACGACGTTGCGGGGGAGCCACTTGGCCGATCAGCGTCATACTTCCCATGAAAGCTAATCCCTGCCCTGCGCCCGTTATGATTGTGCTCATGACGAGCAGAATGGCAGATTGAACGGGCACGGCCAAGACCACGCCTGCAAGTCCGATGATGAGCAGTATCAGTCCAGTAATCAGGCACACCCGGACAGCCAATCGTTTCAACGACAACTGCACCATGGAGGACGATCCGAGCATGACAAACACCACACCGCCGGCGATCGCCAGGTTTTGAATGTGCAACAGTGCACCCACGTAAGACGGAACAAGGGACATGAAGAGTGCCGTTACGGCCCATGCGATAAATGCGGCCGCGGAACCAATGACAAACGGTGGACGGATTTCGGAGGGAACCCCTGGTTTCTGTGGTCGCCACCTGCCTTCACTTCTACCGTGAACAGTCTCTGGGATAAACAGCAAAGCAAGGACGCCGGGAATCAGCAAAATCAGATGGATGATGAACGGGAAAACCGTCGGCCAAGGGCCGTACTGGGCGAGTATGCCAGCCAAAATCGGCCCCAGTGCGCTGCCGCTTGCGGTCGCGACGGATGCGATCAGGGCAGCTTGTCTGCGATCTCCACGTGGATGAAGTTCAGCCAGAGCCGCGGTTGCTGGACCACTCACAATTCCCACTGCGAGACCCTGAATGGCACGCGCGATAAACAGCCATGCCACGTCATTTGCGCTGGCAAACAAGGCAGAACCGAGAGCGGCCACGACGAATCCCGGGACAAGGATCTTCTTTCGGCCAAAGCGGTCTGACAACTGTCCGAACAGCAACAACGAGGGAATAATCATCAGGGCATATACTGCGAATACGAGGGTCAGGATACCAGACGAGAATCCCCAATCATGTTGATAGACGCCGTACAATGGGGAAGGCAGGTTTGTCCCAACCATCAA
>JAKACR010000210.1 GCA_021821225.1 Bacillota bacterium
CGCAGACGCCTGATGGAACAGCATTTTTCTCTGAGCTGGGGGGAAATCCCGCTGTGCCTGCAGGTCTATGATGTCACGGACGTCCTCTTTGACGGCGACAACGCGCATTCCATGCGCCGCATACCCATTTCGGCCCAGGCCGCTAACTGGTATATCGAAGAGCTCGCCGACGGCCGGACGTATGTCGTCGATTACGGACTGCTCACGCCGGAGAACCGCTTTTTTTGCATTCTGCGCAGCACTCCGGTCGCCGCGCCGCCGCGCATGCCCGACGAACCGTTCCTGCCGCGCGCGCGCTTTGTCCGCCTGCGCGCCGGGATCCCTCCGCAGGCTCTACGCCCGGCGCGCGGGAACACTTCCCCGGATGCGCTATACGAAGATGAATTTGACGGGTATTCCGCGGTCGAGAGGCCGGTGATGTAGACCATGCACAAATCGGGCGATCTTGCGTTTGTCCTGCACGCGCACCTCCCTTACGTCCGGCACAGGGAAACCGACCAGGCGCTGGAGGAACGCTGGTTGCACGAAGCGGTCGCTGAATGCTATATTCCGCTTCTGGAGAGTTTTTTTCGCCTTCGGGAAGACCGCGTCCCATTCACGCTCACCGTGTCGCTCTCGCCCACACTCACGGCGATGCTCGGCGATGTCGACCTGCAGGGCCGTTTCTCCCGGCATCTCGAACGGCTGATCGAACTGACGGACCGGGAACTCGACCGGACCGCGAGCGACCCCGGTCTCCATCGCTTGGCCGCCTACCACGCCGCACGCCTTCGCCGCGTCCGGTCCTTCTTCCTCGACCGCTCGGGAGACATCCTCGGCGCCTTTGCGGAGCTGGAAAAGAGCCGTCATCTGGAATTAATCACCTGTGCCGCGACGCACTCCTTTTTCCCGCTCCTGCACACCAAAGAAGCCATCCGGGCGCAGATCATGACCGCCGCAGACACGCACGAACAAGTCTTCGGCACTGCGCCGCGCGGCTTCTGGCTGCCGGAATGCGGCTATGTCCCCGCTGTCGACGAACTGCTGGAACAGGCGGGCGTCGAGTACTTTTTCGTGAGCCGGCACGGCCTGCAATCCGCCGACCCGCCCCCTGTTTTCGGCAATCTGGCGCCCGTGCTCACGCCGCACGGCATCGCCGCCTTCGCGGTCGACACGGAGGCGGGCAGGCAGGTGTGGAGTTCCAAAGAAGGTTATCCGGGTGATCCGGAATACCTGGAGTACTATCGCGACGCCGGCTTCGACCTGCCCCTGGACTACGTGCTTCCCTACATCCACCCCGACGGCGTCCGGATCAACACGGGGATCAAGTACCACCGCATCACGGGAACCGGAGAGCACAAAGAACTGTACAACCCGGACCGCGCGCGGGAGCGCGCCGCTTCCCACGCGCGCCACTTCCTGGACGCCCGCAGGGAGCAACTGCGAAACGGCGGCGCGGCGATCGGCCGCAGGCCGGTGACAGTCGCCGCATTTGACGCGGAACTGTTCGGACACTGGTGGCACGAAGGGCCGCTCTGGCTGGAACACGTGCTGCGGCTCGCACAGACGGATGATGTTGTGCAGCCCGCGTCGCCCGGTCAATTTTTGGAGCGCTGCGATGAATGGCAATCCTGCGCCCTCCCAATGTCCTCCTGGGGGCGCGACGGTTATGCGCAGGTCTGGGTGAACGGGCGCAACGACTGGATCTATCCCCACCTGCACACGGCCGAACTGCGCATGCGGGAACTCGCCGGCAGGATGGAGCCATCACGAGTTCCCGCCGCGACACGGCGCGCCGTCCGCCAGGCGATGCGCGAACTGTTGCTGGCGCAGGCGAGCGACTGGGCGTTCATGATGGACGGCGGCACGACGGTCGAGTACGCGACGCGCAGGACGAGGACGCACATTGACCAGTTCACCCGCCTGTACGGCATGGTCCGCGAAGGCCGGATCGACCCCGCCTACGTGCGCCGGCTCGAACGGGAAACGCCGCTGTTCACTCGCGCCGATCCCGGCCTCTACCTGGATCCAGAAACGGCGACGCGGCGCAGGGCAACCGCGGGGGGCGCACGCGCGGACGCCGGCACACTGCGGATCCTGATCCTGTCCTGGGAATTCCCGCCGCTGACAGTCGGCGGGCTGTCCCGGCACGTGTACGATCTCACGCGCTGCCTGGCCGACCTGGACTGCGACGTTCACGTGGTGACGGTGAGCACGCAGGGCACACCCGCGCACGAAACCGTTCAGGGGGTCCGCGTGCACCGCGTGACGGTGAACAGGCCGGACGGCGGAGAGTTTATTCACTGGACGCTCGCCTTAAACGCGGCGATGGTCGAGGAGTGCCGCCAGTTGATCGAGGAGGACGGACTGCCGTTCGATCTGATCCACGCTCACGACTGGCTCGTCGCATACGCTGCCGGCGAACTCAAGCGGCTGTACGAAATTCCGCTCGCGGCGACCATCCACGCGACCGAGCACGGACGCAACAACGGGATCCACACCGAGTTGCAGCGCCGAATCAGCGATATTGAATGGCGCCTTACATACGAAGCCGGGGAAGTGATCGTCTGCAGCACGTACATGAAACGCGAAGTACAGGAGATCTTCTCGCTGCCTCCGGACAAGATCAGCGTGCTGCCAAACGGCGTCGATCCCGCCGCCCTGCAGATTGAAGGAGAGCGCGCCGCAAACCCGCCGGACGGAGAGCGGATCGTGATCTTTCTCGGCCGACTCGTGCGCGAAAAAGGGGTGCAGACGTTGATCGAAGCGGCTCCGGCCATTCTGGCGGCCGCCCCGGATGTCCGTTTCGTGATCGTCGGCAAGGGCCCCATGCTGGGTGATCTGCGCCGTCAGGCGGAAGACCTGGGCGTGGCGCACCGCGTGCACTTCACGGGATTCGTGACGGACGAAGAGCGTAATAAGTGGCTGCACCGCGCCGCCGTCGCGGTTTTCCCCAGCCTGTACGAACCGTTTGGCATCGTCGCGCTCGAAGCGATGGCGGCAAACGTGCCAGTGGTCGTCTCGGATGTCGGCGGCCTGGCCGATGTCGTGGACCACGGACGGACCGGCTACCGGATGGTTCCGGGCGACGCTGGCTCGCTGGCGTTTCACGCGGCGGATCTGCTTGCCGACAGGGAGCGCGCAAACCGCCTGGCGCAGGCCGCCAGACAAGATATGGACCGTTTTGACTGGACGCGCATTGCCCGGGAAACGATTGCCGTCTATCAACGATGCATCGCCGCAGCCAATCGGGAAACGGGGGGCGATCCACAGTGAAAGCAGTGATCATGGCAGGCGGAAGAGGCACGCGGCTGCGGCCCCTGACATGCTATGCGCCAAAACCGATGGTGCCGTTGCTCAATCGGCCATGCATGGAATACATCGTCGAATTGCTTTACAAACACTCGTTCACCGACATCGCCGTCACGGTGCAATACCTGCCCCAGGTGATCCGCAACCATTTTGGCGACGGACAGGAATGGGGTGTCAACCTGCGCCTGTTTGAAGAAACGGTCCCGCTTGGCACTGCGGGCAGCGTGAAAAACGCGGAGACATTTCTGGACGAGACGTTTCTTGTGATCAGCGGCGACGGCCTGACTGACTTTGATCTTCGCTCCGTCATCCAATTCCATCGCGCCAAGCGGGCAAAGGCGACAATCGTCCTTGCCAAAGTCGAGGTGCCGCTGGAATACGGCGTGGTGATGACGGAGCAGGACGGGAGGATTGTCCGCTTTCTGGAAAAACCCAGTTGGAGCGAAGTGTTCAGCGATACGGTCAACACGGGCATCTACGTACTGGAGCCGGATGTGCTGCGATTATTCCAGGCAAACGCCGAATTCGACTTCAGCAAGGACCTCTTTCCGCTCCTGCTCTCCCTCGATTGGCCGCTGTACGGATACGTGGCCGACGGCTACTGGTCAGACATCGGGAATCTGGACCAATACAGGCAAACACAGTTTGACATGTTGATGGGACTGGTCGATGTGCGCATCGCGGGCAGCGAGTATGCCCCGCGGGTATGGGTGGGCGAGGATGTGCAGATCGCCCCGGGGGCGCGCATCCAGGGCCCGTCTTTCATCGGCTCGGGATCGGCTGTTGCGGCTGGCGCGAGCATCGGTCCGTACGCGATTATCGGGCGGCGCAACCAGATCGACGGCAAGGTCTCGATCGAACGCACGGTACTGTGGGATGGAAACTACGTGGGAATGTCGACCACGTTGACGGGCGCCACCCTCTGCGACAATTGCCAGATCGCAAGTGGCGTGGACATCTACGAGGGCGCCGTGATCGGGGACAAGAGCAGGGTCGGCGCGTTTGCCGCCATCCGGCCGGGTGTGAAAATCTGGCCGGAAAAGACGGTCATCGAGGGGACGGTCCAGCAGACATCGCTCATCTGGGGCCACTCTGTCTTTCGCAGCCTGTTTGACGAAGACGGCATCAGCGGCCTGCCGAACATCGAATTGATCCCGGAACTGGCCGGACGCATCGCGTCATCGTACGCGTCCAGTCTGCGCAAGGGCGCCACCGTATCTGTCAGTTGCGATGAGTACCCGTATTGCAGCATCCTCAAATTTTCCGTGATCTCCAGCCTGCTCGCGGCGGGCCTGCAGGTGCGCGACATCGGCGTCACGCCCGTGCCGGTGGCGCGCTATGAAATCCGCCGCTCCAACAGCGTGGGCGGCATCCACATCCGGAGCGCCGAAGACGGGGAAGACAAGCCGATCGTCATCCAGTTCTTCGATGCGGACGGCCTGCCCATCGACAAGGCGGCCGAACGCAAGATCGAAAACGCATTCCTGCAGGAGGACTTCTCCCGCCCCGACCCGCGCAGCATCGGAACTTTGGAACAGGGCGCGCAGATTGCCGACCTGTACATCTACGAGGTGCTCTCGCGCATAAGGACGGAGGAAATCCGCCGCCGCCGGTTCAAAGTCGTATTTTCCTGCGAGAGCCGGCCCGTCCTGTCGATCATGCGCTCCATTCTGGAGCGACTGGGCTGCGCGGTGACCGTCGCCCAAAGTGATTCGGAAATCGGCGGCGCCGTCGTGACCGAGAGCGCGGACATCGGCATCCGCCTGGATACAAGCGGACAAAAATTCCTGTTCTATACCAATCGAGGTTACTGTCTGACAAAAAACGAAGTACTGATCCTGCAGATGCTCATCGCCGTCAAGGAAAACACTCCTGTGGCCGTTCCCGTCACAGCGCCGTCCGTGATCGAGGAAATGAGCAGCCAGGCAGGCATTCCGGTCGTGCGCACGAAGACGCTGATCCGTTCCATCCTCGAAGTCGGCCGGGACAATCCGTTGCAGGTGCATTACGACGGGTTTTACTCCGTTGTATCCCTGTTCCAGTTTCTCGCGGAAGAAAACATGC
>JAKACR010000211.1 GCA_021821225.1 Bacillota bacterium
CGGGTAAAAATGGTCCGATTGAGGCGGGCGAGTCCGAGGACTCAGGGGGCGGGGAACAGGCAACAGGGAATAAAGAACGTATTGACGCGAAAGAATGGTGAAGAGTATAGTATAGTTATTGCGGGACGGAATTTGTTCCTGCGGGACTATTTAAGTCCCGGAGGAACGCCTGAAGTTCAGGGATGTCCCGGATCGGCGCTGGGAGGCTGGCCCATTTGGATCTCTTGCAACTCAGTCAGCGCTTGGTACCCGAGATGACCGGGCGGTTGCGCGCGCGGTATCGAGTACTGCAGCGGATCGCGTTGCATCAGCCGATCGGGCGGCGCAGTCTGGCCCAGGTCCTCGGGACCACGGAGCGCGTCTTGCGCGCGGAGGTGGATCTGCTCAAGGGGCAGGGATTGATTGATGTCGGGCCCTTGGGCATGACCGTCACACAGGCGGGAGAAGCGCTGTTGCGCGATTTGTACGACGCAATCGCCCGCCTGGACGGACGGGGCGATCTGGAGCAGCGTCTGGCGGAGCGCCTTGCCATCAAACGCGTGAGCGTCGTGCGCGGTGACAGCGCGAGCGATCCAGTGGCCGTCCGCGACATTGGCCATGCGGCGGGACAGGTGCTGCGCGAATTTCTCCGCCCACCCTGTGCGGTCGCGGTCACCGGCGGCAGTACGATGGCGACGCTGGCGGAGGTCATGCCCAGATCGTCGCGCGCGCTGGCGGTCGAGGTTCTGCCGGCGCGCGGCGGTCTCGGGGAGCGTGTGGAGTGGCTGGCCAATACGATTGCGAGTCAATTGGCCGAAAAACTCGGCGGCACGTACCGCATGTTTCACGCGCCGGAATCGCTGAGCGAATCGACGGCGCAGAAGCTTGCAGCCGAACCGGCTGTGGCGGCGATCATGGAGCGCATAAGGAATGCGGACATTGTTGTGCACGGCATCGGGGAAGCGCAGGCGATGGCAAAGCGGCGGGGACTTGACGCCGCGACGGAGCGTCTGCTCGCCGAGCGGGGAGCGGTGGCCGAGGCTTTCGGCTACTACTTCCGGGCGGATGGGCGGACGGTATACGTGACGCACACCATGGGACTTCGCCTGGAGGATCTGTCCCGCATCGGCGTTGTGATCGCAGTGGCGGGCGGCGCCGACAAGGCGCAGGCGATCTGCGCCGCGGCAAAAGCGTACAGGATTGACGCGCTCGCGACCGACGAGGGAGCCGCGCGGGCCATTTTACAATTGTGAAAGGGCGGCGCGGATGCAGTAGACACTGTTCTGGAGATGATAGATGATGACCATGAAAATCGGAATCAACGGGTTTGGCCGGATTGGGCGCAACGTGTACCGCGCGGCATTTCGGCGCTCTGACGTGGAGATTGTCGCCGTCAATGACCTGACGAGCGCGGAAACGCTCGCCATGCTGCTGCAGTACGATTCGGTACACGGCCGGTTTCCCGAGGAAGTAAGGGCGGACGGCGGCGATCTGATCGCTGGCGACAGGCGCGTCAAGGTGTTTTCCGAGCGGGATCCGGGCAACCTTCCGTGGGCGCAGATTGGCGTGGACATCGTGGTGGAATCGACCGGTCTGTTCACGAACAAGGAGAAAGCGGAAGTGCACATCACCAGGGGCGGCGCGAAGAAGGTCGTCATTTCCGCTCCGGCGACGAACGAGGATGTCACAATCGTCATGGGCGTCAACAACGAACAGTATGATCCGGCCCGCCATCATGTGATCTCCAACGCGTCCTGCACGACCAACTGCCTTGCCCCGATCGCCAAGGTCGTGCACGAGAGCTTCGGCATTGTGCACGCGGCGATGACAACGGTCCACTCGTATACGAACGACCAGCAGATTCTCGATTTGCCGCACAAGGACATGCGCCGCATGCGAGCCGCCGCGCTCAATATCATCCCGACCACGACAGGAGCCGCTAGGGCCGTCGGTCTCGTCCTGCCCGCGCTCAAGGGCAAGATCAACGGGTTTGCCGTGCGCGTGCCGACGCCGAATGTCTCGGTGGTCGATATGGTCGCCGAGGTGTCGCGCACGGTCACGGTGGATGAGGTGAACGCGGCGCTGCTGGCGGCGGCTCAGGCGGGTTCGCTCAAGGGCTTCCTCTCTTACACGGACAGGCCGCTCGTATCGTCCGACTTCAACGGCAATCCGCACTCGTCGATCGTGGATTCGCAACTGACCATGGTGATTGACGGCAAGCAGGTCAAGGTAGTCTCCTGGTACGACAATGAATGGGGGTACTCCAACCGGGTCGTCGATCTTGTGGCCTATATTGCGCAAAAAGGACTGTGAGCGATGGGTGACCGGGAACTGGACAAATTGACGGTGCGCGACATCGATGTTGCAGGCAGGCGGGTGTTTGTGCGGGTCGATTTCAATGTGCCGCAGGACGCTGGCCGGATCACGGACGACACGCGGATCCGCGCGGCGCTGCCTACGATCCGCTATCTGATGGAGCAGGGCGCGCGCGTCATCCTGGCAAGCCACCTTGGCCGCCCGAAGGGGAAGGTGGACGAGGCGCTGTCCCTGCGGGGGATCGCCGTGCGGCTCGCGGAACTGCTTGGCCGTCCGGTGGCCTTTTGTCCCGCGTCGGTTGGCGACACGGCCCTCGCGGCCGTGTCCGCCTTGCAAGACGGCGAGGTGCTCCTGCTGGAGAATGTGCGGTTTCACGCCGGCGAGGAGAAAAACGATCCTGCGTTGGCGCGGCAGTTTGCCGATCTCGCGGAGGTGTTCGTCAACGACGCGTTCGGCGCCGCACACCGGGCGCACGCCAGCACGGAGGGCATCGCGCATCACCTGCCCGCCGTCGCGGGGTTCCTGGTCGAACGGGAACTTGCGGTCATGGGCGGCGCGCTGGCTGATCCGGAGATGCCGTTTACCGCGATCATCGGCGGGGCGAAGGTGAGTGACAAGATCAAGGTGATCGAGAACCTGCTGAGCAAGGTCGACCATCTGCTGATCGGCGGCGGCATGGCGAACACCTTTTTGCTCGCGCAGGGTTATGCGCTCGGAAAGTCGCTTGTCGAGCGCGAGCAGGCGGATGTGGCGCGGCGTCTGCTCGACCTGGCGCAGAGTGCGGGCGCCATGCTGCTTTTGCCGCGCGATCTGGTTGTCGCGAAGGAGTTTCGCGCGGACGCTCCCTCGCGCGTCGCTGCTGTGGATGATGTACAAGAGGATGAAATGGCTCTGGATATCGGCCCGGCGACCGCGGCGATGTACGGCGACACTGTCGCCATGTCGCGCACGGTGATCTGGAATGGCCCGATGGGCGTGTTCGAGCTGCCCGCTTTTGCGCGCGGCACGACGGCGGTGGCCAGGGCGATGGCCGAGGTGCGCGGTGTGACGATCATCGGCGGCGGTGATTCGGTCGCCGCGGTGGAACAGGCGGGCGTCGCGGAGCGGATGACGCACATTTCGACAGGCGGCGGCGCGTCGCTCGAATTCCTCGAAGGAAGGACGCTGCCCGGCATCGCGGCGCTGCGTCCAAAGACGGGGGTGTGACCGTGAAAGCAAAGCGGCGCAGGCTGATCGCGGGAAATTGGAAGATGTACAAGACAAGAGCGGAAGCGGAGCAGTTCGCCAGGGAGCTGTGCGATTTGCTCGGCGGTGTTCCGACGCGGGCGGAGACGGCGTGCGGCGCGGGGGGGACGGCCACTTCGGTGGACGCGGCCATCTGCGTCCCTTTCACCGCGCTGCCGGGGCTTGCGCAGGCTTTTGCGCCGTGCGGCGTGGCGATCGGCGCGCAAAATGTGCATCAGAACGCCGAAGGGGCGTTCACCGGTGAAATCTCCGCCGGCATGTTGCAAGAGCTCGGCTGTTCGTATGCGATCGTGGGCCATTCGGAGCGGCGGCAGCACTTTGCCGAAACGGACGCAAGCGTCGCGCAAAAGACGGTCGCGTTGCTAAACGCGGGGATTATTCCGGTCGTCTGTGTCGGCGAGACGCTGGAGGAACGGGATGCCGGGCGCACCGAGAGTGTGGTGCGCGTGCAGATGGAGGCGGTCCTGGCGGCGGTGCGCGAGTTGGGTGCGGACCGTTCCCACGCGCCGGCGCCTAAAGGCGGTGCCGGGGGCGAGCCTGCCGCAAATGCTGCAAAAGGGAAGAGACAGGGGGCGGTGCAGCCTGTCGGGCCGCTTCCCGCCGCCGCTATCGTGGTGGCGTACGAGCCGGTCTGGGCGATCGGGACCGGGCGCTCGTCGTCCGCCCAGGATGCCCAGCAGGTCGCGGGATGGATCCGCGCCTGGCTGGCCTCCGGGATTGGCGCAGATGCAACCGACGCCGTCCGCATCCTCTATGGTGGCAGTGTCAAACCGGACAATATCGCGTCTTTCGTCGCATTGCCCGATATTGATGGCGCGCTGGTCGGCGGCGCGAGCCTGCAGGCCGCGTCCTTTGCGCAACTCCTGCACAACAGCCGGGAGGACATGTGATCAGCCCGCCGTACTCTCAAGTTGGAGGTGAGCGCTGCGTGCAACCGGTCAAACCCGTCGCCCTCATCATTCTGGACGGCTTCGGCCTGCGCGAAGAGCGCGCGGGCAACGCCGTGGCGACGGCACACAAACCGAACTTCGACCAGTGCCGTACGAACTATCCGTTTACGACACTGGGCGCGAGCGGCGAATCGGTGGGGCTGCCGGAAGGACAGATGGGCAACTCGGAAGTGGGCCATCTGAATCTTGGGGCGGGCCGCGTGGTGTACCAGGAGTTGACCCGCATCGGCAAATCGATTCGCGAAGGCGATTTTTTCACGAATGACGCGCTGCAAGGCGCGGTGGAACACGTATTGCGGCACGGCACGAAACTGCACCTGTGCGGCCTGCTGTCGGATGGCGGCGTACATAGCCATATTGAGCACCTGTTTGCGTTGCTTGAACTGGCGGGGCGCAACGGACTGGACCATGTTTTTGCGCACGCCTTCACCGACGGGCGCGACGTGCTGCCGACGACGGGCCGTTCGTTTGTGCAACGCCTGCAAGAGCGGATGAACGAGCTCGGCGTCGGCCGGATCGCAACGGTGCAGGGGCGCTACTACGCGATGGACCGGGACAAACGATGGGAACGCACGGAAAAAGCATACCGGGCGATGGTGTACGGCGAGGGCGAGCACGCGCGCGACCCTGATCGGGCGCTGGAGGAGAGCTACGCGCGCGGTGTGACGGACGAGTTTCTCGCGCCGGTTGTCATTGTGGACGGCCAGTGGCGACCCGTCGGACTGATCGAGAATGGCGATGCGGTGGTGGTGTTCAACTTCCGGCCGGATCGCGCAGTCCAGATTTCCCGCGTCTTCACTGATCCCGGCTTTGACGGCTTTGACCGGGGACCGAAGTGGCCGAAGGTGCATTAC